>JACCUS010000220.1 GCA_013811715.1 Nocardioidaceae bacterium | reverse complement strand
CCTCGCCACTGACCGACCGCATCCCCGCCGACCCGACGCCGGATGCGCTGTACGACGCCTTCGAGTCCTGGACGACCGAGCAGGGCCTCGCCCTGTACCCCGCCCAGACCGAGGCGCTTATCGAGATCGTGGACGGCGCGAACGTCATCCTCGCCACCCCCACCGGATCGGGCAAGAGCCTCGTCGCGGCAGGCGCCCACTTCGCCGCCCTCGCCAACAGTCGGCGCAGCTACTACACCGCGCCGATCAAGGCGCTCGTCTCGGAGAAGTTCTTCGCGCTCTGCGACGCCTTCGGCCCCGACAACGTCGGCATGCTCACCGGCGACGCCGCCGTGAACCCGAGAGCCCCGATCATCACCGCCACCGCCGAGGTGCTCGCCAACCACGCCCTGCGCGAAGGCAAAGCGGCCGACATCGGCCTGGTCGTGATGGACGAGTTCCACTTCTACGCCGAGCCCGACCGCGGCTGGGCCTGGCAGGTGCCGCTGCTGGAGCTCACCGACGCCCAGTTCGTGCTCATGTCGGCCACGCTCGGCGACATGACCCGCTTCCGCGACGACCTCACGCGTCGTACCGGCCGACACACCGCCATCGTGGCGACGACCGAACGCCCAGTCCCGCTGCACTTCTCCTACGTCACCACCCCCATCCACGAGACCCTCGAAGAGCTCCTCACCACCCACCAGGCCCCCGTCTACGTCGTCCACTTCACCCAGGCCGAGGCCATCGAGCGCGCGCAGGCACTGTCGAGCCTCAAGGTCGCCACCCGCGAGGAGCGCGACCAGATCGCCGACCTGATCGGCGAGTTCCGCTTCGCCGCCGGGTTCGGCCGCACCCTGAGCCGACTCATCCGGATGGGCATCGGCGTCCACCACGCCGGCATGCTGCCCCGCTACCGCCGCCTGGTAGAGACCCTCGCCCAGGCCGGCCTGCTCAAGGTCATCTGCGGCACCGACACCCTCGGGGTCGGCATCAACGTGCCCATCCGCACCGTCGTCCTCACCGGCCTCGCCAAGTACGACGGCGTGACCACCCGCCACCTCCGCGCCCGCGAGTTCCACCAGATCTCCGGCCGCGCCGGCCGCGCCGGCTACGACACCCTCGGCAGCATCGTCGTCCAGGCCCCCGACCACGAGGTCGAGAACGCCCGGCTCGTCAAGAAGGCCGGCGACGACCCCAAGAAGCTGCGCCGGGTCCAGCGCAAGAAGGCGCCGGAGGGCTTCGTCAGCTGGGGCGAGCGGACGTTCGCCAAGCTCGTCGAGGCCGAGCCGGAGCCGCTCGCGTCGAGCTTCGCCGTCACCCACTCCATGCTGCTCAACGTCATCGCCCGACCCGGCGACCCGTTCGCCGCCATGCGCGCCCTCCTCACCGACAACCACGAGGACCCCACCGCCCAGCGCAGACACATCCGCCACGCGGTCGCGATCAGCCGAGCGCTCCTCGCTGGCGGCGTCGTCGAACGGCTCGCAGTGCCCGAGCCTGACGGCCGCGGCGTGCGCCTCACCGTCGACCTGCAGGCCAACTTCTCCCTCGACCAGCCGCTGTCGGCCTTCGCGATGGCCTCTCTCGAGCTGCTCGACAAGGAGTCGCCGACGTACGCCCTCGACGTCGTGTCGGTGATCGAGTCGACCCTGGAGGACCCCCGGCAGATCTTGTCGGCGCAGCTCTTCAAGGCCCGCGGCGAGGCCATCGCAGCCATGAAGTCCGAGGGCATCGAGTACGACGACCGGCTCGAGCTCCTCGACGAGGTGACCCACCCGAAGCCGCTGGCCGAGCTGCTCGAAGTCGCCTACGAGACGTACCGCAAGGGCCATCCCTGGGTCGCCGACCACCCGCTACGCCCGAAGTCGGTCGTGCGTGACATGTACGAGCGCGCCATGACCTTCGTCGAGTACGTCGGCTTCTACCGACTCGCCCGCTCCGAGGGGCTCGTGCTGCGCTACCTCACCGACGCCTACCGGGCGCTGCGCCACACCGTGCCGGCCGCCGCCCGCAACGACGAGCTCGACGACTTCGTCGAGTGGCTCGGCGAGCTGACCCGCCAGGTCGACTCCTCACTCCTCGACGAGTGGGAGAAGTTGGCCGCCGGCGACGACCTCGACCCCGCCGACTTCGTGCGCCCGTCCCTCGACACGGCGGCGGCGCGCCCCGTGACGGGCAATGTCCGCGCCTTCCGGGTGCTGGTGCGCAACGCGATGTTCCGCCGCGTCGAGCTCGCCGCCCGCCGCGACTGGGCCACCCTCGGCGAGCTCGACGGCGAGGACGGCTGGGACGCCCGCGCCTGGCACGACGCGATGTCGCCGTACTGGGAGGAGCACCGGATGTTGCGCACCGACGCCGACGCCCGCGGCCCGGGACTGCTGATGATCGACGACACGACCGAGCCCGGCATGTGGCGGGTGCGGCAGATCCTGCACGACCCGGAGGGCTTCCACGACTGGGCGTTCGTTGCGGTCGTGGACCTGGCCGCCTCCGACGAGGCCGGCCACGCCGTGATCCAGCTCGACGACATCACCGGCGGCTGACCAGGTGTCGGGTGGGTGGCGGCGGCTGCGTCAGACCGGGCGACGACCCCCTTATGAGGTGCCGACCGGATCATTGACGGCGGACACCGTCCGGAGCATTCTCGTGGCATGAGCCTACGACTGCGGGACCACATGATGAGCGCGATCGGCGATCTGAGGTTCGAGCCGATCCAGACCCGCCTCCGCGCCATCTCGGGCGGCGAGGTCGTCGCCGACTCCACCAACGCGCTCGTGGTGTGGGAGCCGAAGCGCGTCGTCCCTTCCTACGCCGTCCCCGTCGCCGACGTTCAGGGCGAGCTGGCCGTGGCGCCCGAACGGCAGCCGGCCACCGAGCGCCCCGTGGCGGTCATGCTCGGAGGACCGCCGGTCCTCGATCCGCGCACTCCGTTCTCCGTTCACACCGCGAGCGGCACCTCCTTCGACCTTCGTACGCCGTCGGGGCAGCTCGACGACGCAGTGTTCCGACTCGACGAGCCGCCACTCGAGGAGGTCGTGGTCCTCGACTTCGCCGGCTTCGACACCTGGCTCGAAGAGGAGCAGGAGGTGGTCGGGCACCCGCACGACCCGTTCCACCGCATCGACGTGCACCGGAGCTCCCGTCACGTGGAGGTGCGGCTCGGCGGCGAGACATTGGCGTTGTCGACACGGGCGCACCACCTGTCTGAGGCGATGCTGCCAGACCGCTTCTACATCCCCCGCGACGACGTGCGTCTCGACCTGCTGTCGCCGTCGCCGACGCGGACGGTGTGCGCGTATAAAGGCCACGCCTCGTACTTCTCGTTCGACGGGTCACCGGAGGGTGTAGACATCGCCTGGACCTACGAGGACCCGCTCCATGACGCCCTCGACACCGCCGGCGACATCGCGTTCTTCTCCGAACGGGTCGACCTGATCGTCGACGGCGTCGAGCGAGAGCGGCCGGTCACTCCCTGGTCCTGAGCCACGCATCAGGACCAGGGAGGGCTCACCTGCGCGAATCGCGCATCATGACATCAAGAGTTGCGATGCTATGATGCCCACATGCGTACGACGGTGACCCTCGATCCGGACGTGGAGACGGTCATCAAGCGCGTTATGCGGGAGCGTGGCGTGACGTTCAAGGAGGCGGTCAACGACGCCATCCGCGCCGGGGCGACAGGACCTGGTCGCCCCCCGCCGAAGGCGTTCCCCACGCATGACATGGGCGAGCCCATCGTCGACGTCACCAAGGCGCTCCGGCTGGCCGGGGAGCTCGAAGACCAAGACCTCGCGGCACGCCTCACTCGGGGCGCCTGACATGCTGCTCGTCGACGCCAACGTGCTCGTCCACGCCGTCAACCAAGGCTCCCGTGAACACGCCGTCGCACGTGACTGGCTGCACGGGGCGCTCCTCGGCAGCGAGGCGGTGGCCTTCGACTGGACCGTTGTGCTGGCCTTCCTTCGGCTCAGCACACACCCGGCTGTGTTCCCGCGCCCATTGAGTGTCGCGCAGGCAGGAGACGCCATGGAGGGCTGGCTCGAGGCGCCGCCGGCCGTCACCATCGACGCCACTCGACAGCACCTGCCCCTGCTGCGCGGCCTGCTCGAACGCGTCGGGACCGGCGGCAACCTGGTCGGCGACGCTCACCTCGCCGCGCTGGCACTCGAGCACGGCGCGACCGTCGTGTCGTTCGACCGCGACTTCGCCCGCTTCGAGGGCGTCGCCCTGTTTCGCCCTGGCTGACGACCAAGCCATGCACCGTCGGATCGTGGCGCTCTCTTCCGCTAGATGTGCCTTCGTCGCACTTGCCTCGGCCGACTGGTCCATGGCCCACCGTCGCCTCGACCAGCGCGCCCCTCAAGCCTCCAGCCGGTACACACGCCGAGCGTTCTCAGCGCAGATCAGCCGGGCCGCATGCTCGGCGTCGCCCTCGGTCATCTCTTGGGCGTCGACAAGGTCCGACAGCACGCCCGACAGACCGCGCCTGAACAACAACGCGCCCAGATAGTAGAGCTCCGCGAGCCCGAAGGCGTCGGACGAGAAGAGCATCTTGCCGAACGGCGCCAGTTCGAGCGACTCCCTGATGACCGTCTTCGACAGCGCCCCCGCGTTGTGGGTCGCGAGCCCGACGTCCATGAAGACGTGGTCGAAGACCTGGGCCAGGTACGCCGCGTTGCGGTGGAACGGATAATTGTGCAGCAGCATGACCGGGACATCGCGTGCCTGGGTCGCCCGCAGGAAGGCCGTGAGCCGGAGCGGGTCGCATTGGAGCAGGTCGACGGCGTTGTCGCCGTAGCCGACGTGGAACTGCAGCGGCAGGCCGACCTCGATCGCCGTCCATGCGAGCCAGCCGCTCAGCACTGGGTGGGCGATGCGATAGGCCCCGTCGCGGTCCGGCTGTACGTCGCGCAGCGCCGTCACCAGGTCGTCGTCGCTCGGCTTCGCCGCCGGCAGGGACAAGCCGACACGGTACGCCGCTATGCTCTTGGCCCCCACCGCGGTAGCAGACTTCAAAGCCGCCACGAACTGCTCGGCGAAATCGCCGGCGCCGACTCCCTGCGCGAGCATCTCCTGCCCCAAAGCCTCAAGCCGAACAATCTCGTGACCCGCTCCCCCGGCCATGTCGGCGAGCTCGGACGGCGTGCATATCGGCTCCGGGCTGTAGCCGGTGTCGACCAGGAACGCCGCGATACCCGCCGCGGCCACGAACCGCCGGTTGACCTCCTCCACCCCCGACTCGAGGCGCCGCGACAGATAGTCCTCGGCGGAAACCGACGGGTCGAGTCCGACCACGGGAGCGCACCAGCGCCGTACCGCCA
>JACCUS010000232.1 GCA_013811715.1 Nocardioidaceae bacterium | reverse complement strand
CTAGCACCGACTCCGACAGCGCCGCCCAAGCCAGCGATGAGGCGGGGTTGCTCTTCGCCACCTCAGGCGGTGGAGTGCCCGCCGTGAGTTCGAGTTGCGCCGGGTCTTCGGGTAACAAGGTGGGAGGGGGCCCGCCAAGGAGATCGTCGAAGGTCATGCCCGCCATCATGCCGGTAGGTCGTTCGGCCGCTCCAGGCAGCGGGCCGGCTCGGCCCGGCGGCGATCGAGCGCGACGACGGAATCGTCCCCTGCGTCGATTCCGAGGCCGCGCTCTCGGGTCACCATTGTGCCGGTCCGATGTCGGAATCGGTGGCATGAAGTTGCCAGTGGCCGTAACCTGCCAGCATGCAGCCGAGGTCAGATCTGGCGAGGGACGGGTCTCGGGGACCGCTGGCCGCTCTCGGCATCGGTGCGTTCAGCGAACGCGCATACCGGTTCGTGCTGCGCTACCCAGGCGGGTCTGTCGAGTCGCTGTCTGACCGGACGGGGAGGTCACCTGAGGAGGTCAGGAGCGACCTTGCTCCGCTGGTCAGTGCGCGGCTGATCCGGATCGCCGACGAGGGCGTCTTTCCCGAGCTGCCCGAATTCGCCCTGGGGAGACTGCTCAACGCCGAGGCCCGCCGGCTGACCGATGCCGAGGAAGCTCTCACGCTCGCACAAAGCGAGGTCGCCACCTACCTTGCCGAGCATCTCGCCGGCGAGCGTGCGGACTGGCGCCCGGTGTCGATCGACATGATCCCAGGCGAGGACTTGGCCGACGTCATGCAGACCCTCATCGCCAACACGACCGGTGAGCTGTTGTTCCTGCGACCCGACCAGTGGCACCTGCCGACTGGCCAGCGGATGGACGTCGCCGTCACTCAGGCGATCGCGGCCGGGGCAAGCTCCCGGGTCATTTACCCTGCCAAGATCATCGAGATGAGCTCGGACTCGGTCCGGGCACGTGCCCGTGCCGGTGAGCGGATCCGGGTGCTTCCGGAGGTGCCTACCCGGCTCGCGATTTTCGGCACCGACGCCGTGATGGCGCTCGAGTTCTGGGGCGAGACGACCGGCGAGCGGCTGCTGATCCGTCAGCCCGGCATCGTGTCCGCATGCATCGCGTTGTTCGACCAGCTGTGGAGCCATGCGGTGACCGTGCCCGGCTTCGGCGCGGAGCTCGACGCGGGCGCACGGAGCCAACTGCTGGAGATGCTCGCTGGCGGCGCCAAGGACGAACAGATCGCCCGCACCCTGGGCATGTCGTTGCGCACGGTCCGCCGCCGGATCGCCAACCTGATGGCCGAGCTCGGGGTCGACTCCCGCTTCCAGGCGGGGATGGAGGCCGTACGGCGAGGCTGGCTCTAGCGGGAATCCGTCTGCGCCACTTGCGGACGGTGTCGACGTGCAGACCCATATCGGCGGCGATGACCGTGTCCGCCCGGCGCTTATCCACAGGCAGGCCGCCGGTCGAGGATGCCCAGACCGCACGGCCTTGGCGGTCACCCAGCAGACCGCGAAGGCAGCACCATCGTGAACGCTTTCGGGTGGACGCTCCATGACCGGCTCGTCATCGGACCAGCCAACTCGCCGTCGGCGTTGCACCAGAACTCCTCGCCGGTGACCGAGACCGACGTGGCTTGTGCCACCTTGACGTCGTGCCGCTCGTCGTGGGTTCCCCGCTTGAGGTGGACGCCGTACAAGAACCGGCCCAAGGGGCTCACCGAGAACGACACGAGTACGTCGGCGAGGCCGTCCGTGGTGACCGCGTCAGGGGCCATCTCGGTGCCACCCCCGATCTTCGACCCGTTCAACACGCCGACCTGGAGGACGCGGTGGCGGCCGTCGGCGAGCACGCTCCCGTCGGCCACCACCCGCAGCCGCAGACCCTGGGTCTTGGAGCTCGCGACCACCGCGCCGATGGCGTAGCCCACTTTGCCGAGCTTCAGCTTGCCGAAGGCGGACTTCCAGGGCCTGGCCTCTATCGCAGCCTCGGCGCCCACCCCCATGTGCACCGCGTTGACGACGACGTGGTCGTCATCGTCGACCAAGATGTCGACCTTCCGGGGCTCACCGGAAAGGATGACCCGGGCGGCCGCTTCCGGGGTCAACGGGATCTCGACCCCGCGGGCGAAGTCATTCCCCGTGCCGAGCGGTATCAGGCCGATTGTTGGTCCGGCGAGGTCATCGAGCCTGCGGAGGACCGCCACCACAGCATGTAGGCTCCCGTCGCCGCCAGCCACGACGACGTCTCGGTCACCACGGCCCGACAGGGCAGCCTCCAGCTCGGCCTTGTCGCACGTGGCGGCCACGTCGACCCGGGCCTGCTCGCGGAGCACCTTTGCCGCCGTCTCGACTGCCCGCTCGTCGTTGCTGCCGGCCCCGGCGTTGGTGATCAGCAAGACGTGGTCCACATCCGAACCCTAGAGTGCTGAGTCCGCCGGCTCTCGGCGCGGTCGGGTCCGCTAGCCTTTAGCCGCAAGAGCCCCATGCTGTTGCGTGCAGCAAGGGCTCTTGCCGTTTACGGGCCGCCAGGCCAGACACCGCACTGCGAGTGTCGAGCACGACTGTCGAATGAAGGGCCGAGCACATGCCTGCGATCGTGATCGTCGGCGCCCAGTGGGGCGACGAGGGCAAAGGCAAGGCGACCGACCAGCTGGGCGAGTCCGTCGACTACTGCGTCCGCTATCAAGGCGGCAACAACGCCGGCCACACGATCGTCGTCGGTGGTGAGAAGTACGCCTTGCACCTGCTGCCCTCCGGCGTACTCACCCCCGACTGCATCCCGGTCATCGGCAACGGGGTCGTGGTGGACGTGGCCGTGCTGCTCGAGGAGATGAAGGGCCTAGCCGACCGCGGCATCGACACCTCCCGGCTGCTCGTCTCGGCGAACGCGCACCTCGTCGGCGGCTACCACGCGACGGTCGACAAGGTGTCGGAGCGCTTCTTGGGCAAGAGCAAGATCGGCACCACGGGCCGCGGCATCGGGCCGGCGTACGCCGACAAGATCAACCGGCTCGGCGTCCGGGTGGGGGATCTCTTCGAAGAGAAGATCCTGCGCGACAAGCTCGAGGGCGCGCTCGACCAGAAAAACCACCTATTGGTGAAGGTCTACAACCGACGGGCGGTCGACATCGACGAGGTGCTGCTCGAGTTCAAGGGGTACGCCGAGGCGCTGAGGCCGTACGTCGCCGACACGTCACTCGTGGTCAACCAGGCGCTCGACGCGGGGGAGACCGTGGTCTTCGAAGGGGCGCAGGCGACACTGCTCGACGTCGACCACGGGACGTATCCCTTCGTCACCTCGTCGAACCCGATCGCCGGTGGCGCCTGCGTCGGGGCGGGGGTCGGCCCAACCCGCATCGACCGGGTCGTCGGGGTGATCAAGGCCTACACGACGAGGGTGGGCTCTGGCCCCTTCCCGACCGAGCTGCTCGACGAGGACGGTGACCGGTTGCGGGAGGACGGCGCCGAGTTCGGGACGACCACCGGGCGCGAGCGTCGTTGCGGCTGGTACGACGCGGTGGTCGCCCGCTTCGCCGCGCGGGTCAACGGATTGACTGACCTGTTCTTGACGAAGTTGGACATCTTGGATCGCTGGGAGCGCATCCCGGTCTGCGTCGGCTACGAGATCGGCGGGGTGCGACACGACGAGATGCCGATGACCCAGACGGAGTTCCATCACGCGAAGCCTGTCTATGAGTTCTTCGACGGGTGGATGCACGACATCTCCGGCGCCCGCGAGTTCACCGACCTACCGCCTAACGCGCAGGCCTACGTGCGGGCGCTGGAGCAGATGTCGGGTACGCCGTTCTGTGGCATCGGGGTCGGACCAGGTCGCGACCAGTCGATTCCCCTGCGCGACCTCCTCTGACCCCGTGGCCGACTCGCTTCTCGTGACCCGCTTCACGGTAGGCGGCTCGGTGCGGGACAGCCGGTAGGGTCGCCAGCTGTGAAGACGCTGGTGATCGGCAACGGTGGCAGGGAGCACGCAATCGCGAAGGCGCTGAGCCGAGACCCCGACGTCGAAGCGGTTCACGCGGCCCCCGGAAACCCTGGGATCGGCGCTGTTGCGACTGTGCACGATGTCGACCCGCTCGACGGTGAAGCGGTCGCCACCCTTGCGCACCGTCTCGAGGTCGACCTCGTCGTGGTGGGGCCGGAGGCGCCGCTGGTCGCCGGGGTCGCCGACGCCGTTCGCGCGGCCGGGATCGCGTGCTTCGGCCCGAGCAAGGCGGCCGCTCGGATCGAGGGCTCGAAGGCGTTCGCGAAGGACGTGATGGCGGCGGCCGAGATCCCGACTGCGCTCGCTCGCGTTTGCGAGTCGGCCGGCGAGGCGGGTGACGCCCTCGACACGTTCGGTCCGCCGTACGTCGTGAAGGACGACGGGCTCGCCGCCGGGAAGGGTGTCGTCGTGACATCGGATCGTGCCGCTGCCCAGGCCCACGCCGCCGGCTGTGAACGCGTCGTCGTCGAGGAGTACCTGGACGGCCCAGAGGTGTCGCTGTTCGGCTTCAGCGACGGCACCACCGTGTTGCCGCTACTGCCCGCGCAGGACTTCAAGCGGCTGCTCGACGGCGGGCACGGCCCGAATACGGGCGGCATGGGCGCCTACGCGCCGCTGCCGTGGGCGCCCGAGGGGCTGGTCGAGGAGGTGAACGACCGAGTGCTGCGGCCCGCCGTCGGCGAGCTCGCCAGACGCGGCACTCCCTTCGTCGGGCTGCTCTACGCCGGCTTGGCGCTTACGTCGCGAGGGGTGCGCGTCGTCGAGTTCAACGCGCGCTTCGGTGACCCCGAGACGCAGGTGCTGCTCGAACTGCTCGATACCCCGCTAGGTCCGGTGCTGCACGCCGCCGCGGCCGGGCGGCTGGACGACGTCGAGAGGTTGCGTTGGAAGTCGGGCGCAGCCGTCGCGGTGGTGATGGCGTCGGCAGGTTACCCCGACTCACCGCGAAAAGGTGACGCGATCAGCGGCGTGGAGGCGGCGGAGGTGCTGCACGACGTACACGTGCTGCACGCCGGTACGGCGCTCGGGCCTGTCGGCCTTGCCACTGCCGGTGGCCGCGTGCTGGCGGTGACCGGGCTCGGCGACTCGGTGCAGCAGGCCAGAGACCGCGCCTACGAAGGGGTGAGGCTGATCGACTTCGCCGGGCACCAGTTCCGCCGTGACATCGCCGTGGCCGTCGGCTGACGGCATGGCGCCGAGCATTCGTTCTGCGCCGCGTCTGCCGACGTCTACAGCGGCCGGTAGGCGTCGCGACGGTGTTCGATGCGCAGGCCCACGACCTCGTGCACCTCTTCATTGATGCGGTAGAGGACGCGATAGGTGCCTCGCCGGGCCGCCCAGACGCCGGAGAGATCATCGCGAAGCTGCTTGCCCACGCGATGCGGGTTGTCGATGAGTGCGGTGGTAACGAAGTCGATCACCGCAGTGGCGACGGCCTCGGGAAGCTTGTCAGCGATCGCCCGTTGGGCCGGTGGCGTCAAAATGAGTTGGTACGCCGGAGTCACGACCGCAGGCGGCGGACGGCGTCGATACCGCAAAGGACGTCACCGCGCGCGTAGGCGGCGTCGGCTTCTCGGATGTCGGCCAGAGCGTCTGGGTCGCTGAGGACATCGATGGTCTCCTCGAGCTGACCCAAGTCCTCCGGGCTGATCAGGACCGCGGCCGCGCGGCCGTTGCGCGTCACGATGACACGTTCATGCTGGCGCTCCACGCGGTCGACCACTTCGCTCAGGTGGTCACGGACCGCACGCAGGGACTCCGTACTCATGGCCACAATTGTGGCGTAGCCTCC
>JACCUS010000211.1 GCA_013811715.1 Nocardioidaceae bacterium | reverse complement strand
TAAAGCCAGGACAGCAGGCCGAGGGAGAACATGTTCTTGGCCCGGGCGGCGTCCTTGCGGCTCAACCCGAACGACTTGACCGACTCGACGGTGAGCGCGGTCAGGTCGACGTCGTGCACGGAGAAGTTCTCCAGCGAGCCGTCCTCGAGCGGGTTGTCGGCGTACCCGGCCCTCGACAGGTTGCGGGTGGTGAAGTCGTGGGTGTCGACGATGATCGTCGCGCCCGTGGGGAGGTCTCGGAGGTTGGCGCGCAGCGCCGCCGGGTTCATCGCGACGAGCACGTCGGGGGCGTCTCCGGGGGTCAGGATGTCGTGGTCGGCGAAGTGCAGCTGGAAGGAGGAGACCCCGGGGAGGGTGCCGGCGGGGGCGCGGATCTCCGCGGGGAAGTTCGGCAGCGTCGACAGGTCGTTGCCGAACGCCGCCGTCTCCTGGGTGAAGCGGTCGCCCGTGAGCTGCATCCCGTCGCCGGAGTCGCCGGCGAACCGGATGATGACTCGGTCGAGCTGCTTGACCTGTTTGGTCACTGCATCCTCATCTCCGCGCTTCATCCGACACGATTTGCCGTGCAACACAGTCTACGCCGCGGATGTTTGCGTCCGAAGGCGGTTTGCCGCGTGTCGATGTCGTCGTACCCATAGTCTGTGGTCATGACTGAGTCCACGGGGTACCCGCAACCTCCACAGCCGGGAAACGAGCAGTTCTTCCTCAACAGCATGGGCAAGGAGGCGGGGCCTTACGCGTGGGGCGACCTGCAGATGATGGCCTTCAACGGCCACCTCAAGGCCGACCAGCCGGTTCGGCGCGGCAGCGGCGGCCAGTGGTTCCCCGCGAGCCAGGTGCCGGGCGTCTTCTCCGAGAAGGAGTGGCTGGTCACACTGCTGCTGTCGATCTTCTTGGGACAGCTCGGAGTCGACCGCTTCTACCTCGGGCAGGTCGGTCTGGGCATCTTGAAGCTGGTGACGTGCGGCGGGTTGTTCATCTGGTACGTCATCGACATCATCCTCATCGCCATGCGGAAGCTTCCGGACTCCGATGGTCGTCCGCTTCGCTGACGTCGCCCAGGCGACGTTCTCCCCGGCCTCGGGCCCCAAGCCGGGGCTGGTCGCCGGCGTCGGGGCTGCAGCGGTCGCGGCGGCGGCGGTCATCGACCCCGCGACCGTGGACGACGGGCCGGTCATCTGTCCGTTCCGGTTGCTGACCGGCCTGCCTTGCCCCGGCTGCGGCCTCACCCGCTCGTGGGTCTACCTCATGCACGGGCACTGGTCCGACAGCGTAGCAGCCAACCCGTTCGGCATCCTCACGTTGTTGAGCGTGGTCGCGGTGGTCGTCGCGGTTTCGGTGGCGCTGGTACGTCGGCGAGCCGTGCCCGAGCTCGGCGGGTTCACGCGAAGTCGGCTGGTGTGGGCCGTGTTGGCCGGGTGGGTCGTGTTCGGCGTCGTACGAGCGGTAGCCGTGCTTGCCGGAGTGGCGACCGTCTGACAGCACGACGCGCCGAGAAACGGACATTTCGGCAATCGGTGACAACGCGGAGGGTCGAGTGCCACGATGGGCGGTATCAACATCGATGGCTGCTGACTCCGCTCCGGCGTCTTGGCCGTCACCACCTTGTTTCGAGGGAGCCACCCATGTCTGATTCAACACCCCCGCCGTCGCAGCCTTCGGGTCCCACCGGATCTTCCAGACCAGCGGGCGGCAACCCGCTGGCCGGGTCTAACCAGTTCGACCTCGCCCAGATCGGTGCGGCAATTCTCCTGTTCATCGTGTCGTTGTTTCCGGCGTTCTACAGTTACTCCACCGAAGGTGGTGGAGTCTCCTACTCAACTGGTGTCAACGCCTGGCACGGCTTCTTCGGCTGGTTCGCGGTCCTGCTCGCACTCGGCGCCGGTGGACTGCTTGCGGCCGCGCTGTTCGCCAACGTGCGCATCACCTCGATGCGGCTGATCGTGCTCGGCCTCTTCGCTGCCGCCGCGGTCTGCCTGCTGCTGGCGCTGATCGTCGTCCCGGGTGGCAACCTCGAGGCGCTGGGTATCGACGGGGGCCATGGCTTCGGCTACTGGCTGGCACTGCTGCTCTCCCTGGGCGCCGCCGCGCTCGCCTTCCTGCGCAAGGACGCGACCCACTAAGCGGTTCCCGAGGTTGTGCAGGATCCGGGCCAGGGGTCCGGTCTCGGGGTACTAGCCTGAAGGGGTGAGCGAAGTCACCGGGGGGAGGCAGGCCGTGGGCCGCCATCCCGTGGACCTGCCGCTGCCTCGCGTCGCTGCCTTGCAGAGGTTGGTGCCCGAGCCGGCGCGATACGTGCTCAACTGGGGCCGCAGGTACTCGTTGTGGGTGTTCAACTTCGGGCTGGCGTGCTGCGCGGTCGAGTTCGTCGCCACCTCGATGGCCCGGCACGACTTCACCCGGTTGGGGGTCATCCCATTCGCTCCCGGGCCGCGGCAGGCGGATCTGATGGTCGTCTCCGGAACGGTGACCGACAAGATGGCACCGGCTGTCCTGCGGCTGTACGAGCAGATGCCCGACCCGAAGTACGTCATCTCATTCGGGTCGTGCGCCAACTCCGGCGGCCCCTACTGGGACTCCTACTGCGTCACCAAGGGCGTTGACCAGATCATCCCGGTCGACGTCTACGTGCCGGGCTGCCCACCGCGCCCGGAGTCGCTGTTGCAGGGGATCGTGAAGCTGCAAGAGCAGATCGCCGGGGAGTCGTTGGCCGAGCGGTACGGCCCACAGACGGAGGCGCCTCTCTCGCCGGCGGCAGTGAAGCGCTCGCTGGCCGCGCGGCTGACCCGCCCGCTGCTCCGTCCGCCGCGGGCGCGTCCGTGAGCTGGCTGGAGCGGCTTACTGCGGCGTACGGTGCCGACCCCGACCCGGGTTTCGGGC
The DNA here is from genome assembly GCA_013811715.1 of Nocardioidaceae bacterium. Lineage (GTDB taxonomy): Bacteria > Actinomycetota > Actinomycetes > Propionibacteriales > Nocardioidaceae > JACCUS01. The sequence continues at coordinate 12,671 of JACCUS010000211.1, read as the reverse complement.
CGCCGACGGTCGACGTCGACCCCGGAGTCTGGACCGAGTCGCTCCGCGTCGCCCGCTACGAGTTGGGCTGTCACTTCTTCGATTACCTCACCGCTGTCGACGAGCTCGAGGACGGCTTCTCGGTGGTCGCACATGTGGCTGCACCTCGGCAGGGCAGTGTCCACTCACTCCTGCTGCGGACCCGACTCGCCAGGGACGCCGCCGCGGTTACCTGTGCCTGCAGTGTCTACGCGGGGGCGGGCTGGCATGAGCGAGAGACCCACGAGATGTTCGGCATCGACTTCACGGGACACGACAACCTCGACCCGTTGTTGCTGCCGGAGGGGTTCGATGGCCACCCGTTGCGTAAGGACTTCGTGCTCGCCTCCCGGGTCGCCAAAGCCTGGCCGGGGGCCAAGGAGCCGGGCGAGTCCGAGCGAGAGGCGGCACCGAGCAGGCGCCGTACCCGACCCCCCGGCGTGCCCGACCCGGAGGCCTGGGGCCCCTCCACCCCCTAGCCCCCGCGAGGTCGCACTCCTTGTCTCGCGAGGTCGCACTCCTTGTCTGGCGAGGTCGCACTCCTTGTCTCGCGAGGTCGCACCGTGCACCTGCTGCAGGGAGAAAGAGAGCTTCGGGGGACCATGAACGCGTCCTCGGCAGGCAGAAGATGCAACGTCGAGCGGTAACAACCGCAACCTCGGAGCTAGTCTGATGCGCATCATCGCGCTGAGTGTGGGAGGCGACAGTGGGAGAGGTGACGATCTGATGGTCGGACGGCGTCTGTTAACCGGGCTCAAGCTGACGCTGAGCAACCTGACCAGGCGCTCGGTCACCGCCCACTACCCCGACACCAAGCCCGAGCTGCCGCCACGGTCGCGTGGAGTGATCGCGCTGATGGAGGAGAACTGCACGGTCTGCATGCTCTGCGTCCGCGAGTGCCCGGCCTGGTGCATCTACATCGACTCGCACAAGGAGTCGACGCCCCCGGCCGCGCCCGGCGGACGCGAGCGCAGCCACAACATGCTCGACCGCTTCGCCATCGACTTCTCGTTGTGCATGTACTGCAGCATCTGCATCGAGGTGTGCCCGTTCGACGCCCTGCACTGGTCGCCGGAGTTCGAGTACGCCGAGCACGACGTCCGCGACCTCACCCACGAGAAGGACAGGCTGCAGGAGTGGATGTGGACGGTGCCGCCGCCACCCGCCGCCGACCCCGCGGCTGTCGACCCGAAGGAGATTGCCGCCGCAGGCAAGGCGGCCGCCCGGCGTCAACGGTAGTTGGTGAACTGCACCGCGAAGTCGTAGTTCTGGGCCTTGACGAGCGCGATGACCTCCTGTAGGTGGTCTCGCTTCTTGCTCGTCACACGCAGCTCCTCGCCCTGCACCTGCACCTTGACCCCCTTGGGTCCCTCATCCCGGATCAGCTTGGAGACCTTCTTCGCCTGCTCCTGGCTGATGCCCTCCTGCAGGTCGACGTCGACTCGGACCTCCTTGCCTGAGGCGCGGGGCTCACCGATGTCGAGGATCTTCAGCGACTGGCCGCGCTTGATCAGCTTCTCCTTGAAGACGTCGACGACCGCGAGTGCGCGCTCGTCGGCGTTCGCCGTCACGAGTACGGATGCGTCACCGTGCCACTTGATGGAGGCGTCGGTGTTCTTGAAGTCGAAGCGCTGTGAGATCTCCTTCGCCGTCTGGTTGAGTGCGTTGTCGACCTCTTGGTTGTCGATCTTGTTCACGATGTCGAATGACGAGTCACCGGCCATGGCGTGGTCCCTCCTTCGCTCGCGCCCGCGCTGGCGCTTTGCATGTCACCCTAGGGGTTCGGCTATCCTTGTCGCTCGCTGCGCAGGCCCGAAACCCGGGTACGTCGTACGCACCCGGCAGGTTGCCCGAGTGGCCAAAGGGAACGGTCTGTAAAACCGTCGGCATCGCCTACGTTGGTTCGAACCCAACACCTGCCACCATTAGAGTCGAGAGATGACGACTGACGCCTCGACGACGTACCACGACCTGCCCGTCCGGATCGGAAGCCAGCTCCAGCCACAGCACGCCGACTACGCCGAGATCCGCCGTGCGGTGCTCGACGCCGAGGAGATGGGTGTCGACGTGATCTTCACGTGGGACCACTTCTACCCGCTGAGCGGTGAGCCAGAGGGGAAGCACTTCGAGTGCTGGACGATGCTGGCCTCCTTCGCGGAGCTGACCGAGCGGGCCGAGATCAGCGCCCTCGTCACCTGCAACAGTTATCGCAACCCCGAGCTGCTGGCCGACATGGCCCGCACCGTCGACCACATCAGCGACGGCAGGCTGATCCTGGGGATCGGCTCCGGCTGGTTCGAGAAGGACTACGACGAGTACGGCTACGAGTTCGGTACGGCGGGGGGCCGCCTGGACGCGCTCCGCGATGCCCTCCCACGCATCAAGACCCGGCTCGCCAAGCTCAACCCGCCTCCGACCCGAGACATCCCCATCCTCGTCGGGGGTGGTGGCGAGCGAAAGACGCTACGGATCACCGCCAACCACGCCGACATCTGGCACGGCTTCGGTGATGCCGAGCAGATCGCGCGCAAGCACGCCGTGCTCGACGACTGGTGCGACAAGATCGGCCGCGATCCCGCCGAGATCGAACGCTCCTGCGGCGTCGGTCAAAACGACCCCGAGAAGCACGGTCCGGCCCTGCTCGAGGCCGGCACGAGGCTCTTCACGGTCAGCGCAGGCGGACCCGACTACGACCTCGGCATGCTGCGGGACTGGGTGGCCTGGCGAGACGAGCAGAACGCTGCCCTGTCCAACAGCGGCTGAAGGCACGCCTGACCACAAAGTACGCGCTGCCAAACGACGGACCCTCGGCCCCGGCACCACGGGACCCGGAAAGGTTGACCCGACCCGACACCGCCTCAACCTTCCGTGAACTGCGGGAAAGTTGCACTCTTGAGTGCCTTCGGACAGCAAGTTTCCCGCAATCGCGGGGGCGAGGGGGCCGGTGTCTTCAGTTGAACGGGGCCGCGGCTCGAACGGGGCGGGCCGATCGCGCCGTCACCGCCTGCGGCCACTACGGCGCGGACCGATAGCGCGGGCCTGAACCCCGGCGAGCCTACGACGCTGAGCCGCGGGCGCAGCGCGGCTGAGCCGCAGCCCGGCCGAGCCGTTGGCGCCGCCTCCTCCAGCCACAGACCCGCCGAGCGGTCGGTTAACGCTCGCGGCTGCCGGGTGTGTATTCTCATACGTCGCCTGCCCCAATAGCTCAGTCGGTAGAGCGTCTCCATGGTAAGGAGAAGGTCTACGGTTCGATTCCGTATTGGGGCTCTGGAGTCGCAGCCTCACTTGGCGGGTCGGGTGGGGACGCCGACTCCGGCGGCGGGGTAGCTCAGGTGGTCAGAGCACACGGCTCATAATCGTGGTGTCGCGGGTTCGAGTCCCGCCCCCGCTACCAGCACCAGGCAGATTCCCCCGCACGACCCGGGCAACATCTCAAGCCGACCCCGAAACGAGGCATCCCGTGGCCAGCAAGACCACCGACATCCGCCCGAAGATCACGATGGCGTGCACTGAGTGCAAGGAGCGCAACTACATCACCCGCAAGAACCGTCGCAACGACCCGGACCGGATGGAGCTGAAGAAGTTCTGTCCGCGCTGCCGCCAGCACACCCCGCACCGCGAGACCCGCTGACGCGGCGGCGCGGCTGATGGCCGTCGACCCCGGACTGGCCGGGCGCACCTTCGCACCAACGGCGCCTTACACCGTGAGCGCGGAGAAGATCGCCGAGTTCACCGCCGCCGTCGGCTGCGAGCCGATCGACGACGGGCAGACCGCGCCGCTGACCTTCCCGATCGTGATCGCCTTCCGTGCCATGACAGACCTGATGACCGACCCCGAGCTCGGCATCGTGCTGCACAACGTCGTTCACGGCGACCAGCGGTTCGAGCAGACCCGGCCGATCCGCGCCGGCGACGTGCTGTCGGCCGTGCTGACGGTCGACTCGCTCCGCGCGGCCGCCGGCATGGACATGATCGGCACTCGGACGGAGGTGTCGACCGTCGACGGTGAGCATGTCGCGACCGCCCACGCAACGCTCGTTCACCGCGGGGCGGCGGCATGACCTGGACCGTCGGGCACGAGTTCGAGCAGCAGGAGTACGCCGTCACCCGGGCGGACCTCATCCGCTACGCCGGCGCCTCCGGAGACTTCAACCCGATCCACTGGAGCGACCGGGTCGCCACCTCGGTCGGCCTCCCCGGGGTCGTCGCACACGGGATGTACACGCTGGCGTTGGCCGGTCGGGCGCTCACAGACTGGGTCGGCGACCCGGCGCTGGTCGTCTCGTTCGGCGCCCGGTTCACCAAGCCGGTGGTGGTGCCGGACGACGACGAGGGCACCGCCGTCACGGTGAGCGGTCTGGTGAAGTCGGTCGACGCCAACCAGGCGACGATCGAGCTGACCGTGACCAACGCCGGGCAGAAGGTGCTCAATGTGAGCAGGGCCGTCGTCCGGTGCTGAGGTGCTGAGCACGACGGCCGAGCCGCTCACCCGCTGGACGACCCTACGACTTGGCGGCCCCGCCCGCACGTTCCTCGAGGCAGCGACGCGAGCCGAGCTGTACGACGCCGTCGCCACCGCCGACCGCTCGGACGAGCCGGTGTTGGTGCTGGGCGGGGGCAGCAACCTCGTGGTCAGCGACGGCGGTTTCGCGGGCACCGTGGTCCGGGTCGCCACCCAAGGCGTGCGAGTGGCAGCCGGCGGCACAAGCGTCGAGGTGAGCGTCGAAGCCGGCGAGAGCTGGGATCGGCTGGTCGAGCGCGCCGGCGAAGAGGGGTGGGTCGGCATCGAGGCGATGGCTGGGATCCCGGGGACGGTGGGCGCGGTTCCGATCCAGAACGTCGGCGCCTACGGCCAGGAGGTCTCCGAGACCATCGCTCAGGTGCTGGTGTACGACCGCTCGGAGCAGCAGACCCGCACATTCCTCCCGCCCGACTGCGGCTTCGGGTACCGCACCAGCATGTTCAAGCGGCTGCCCGGTCGGTACGTCGTCGGGTCGGTCACGTTCCGCTTTCGGACGGGGTCGCTCGGCGTGCCTGTCAAGTACGCCGAGCTGGCGCGAGCCCTCGGGGTCGAGGTGGAAGAGCGGGCGTCGTCAGCCGACGTACGGCGGGCCGTGCTCCGGCTGCGCGGCGACAAGGGGATGGTCTTGGACGCGGGGGACCGCGACACCTGGAGCGCGGGGTCGTTCTTCACCAACCCCATGGTCTCGGTGGACGTCTTGCCGGAAGGAGCGCCGGCATGGCCGCAGCCGGACGGCCGGGTGAAGACCAGCGCGGCGTGGCTGATCGAGCGGGCAGGCTACCGCAAGGGGCACGGCAACGACCGGGTCCGACTTTCGGCCAAGCACACGTTGGCGCTCACCAACCGGGGCAGCGCGAGCACCGCCGATCTGGTTGCGCTCGCTCGCGAGATCCGCGACGGCGTCGACGCGAAGTTCGGCATCGAGCTGCATCCGGAGCCGGTTCTGGTCGGCTGCGCCCTCTGACTGACCCGCCACGGTCCACGACCTCCCGGGTCACCCGCCGGGCTCACGCGCCCGCGGCTAGCCAGCCGTCGATGTCTGCGAGGAGCTGCCGTCGTACGTCGTCAGGGGCAGCCGACCCGCGCACCGACATCCGCGCGAGCTCCGCCAGCTCGGCATCACCGAAGCCGTGCACCTCGCGTGCCGCCTCGTACTGGGCGAGCAGTCGCGACCCGAAAAGCAGCGGGTCGTCGGCGCCCAGCGCGACCGGGACGCCCGCCTCGTAGAGCCTGCGCAGCGGCACCGCCTGCAGCGACGGGTAGACGCCGAGCGCCACGTTCGAAGTCGGACACAGCTCAAGCGTGATGCCGGCGTCCGCCAGATGTGCGACGAGCTGCGGATCCTCGACCGCGCGCACCCCATGGCCGACGCGTCGGGCGCCCAGCCCGTCCAGGCAGGACCACACGCCTTCCGGTCCACGCAGCTCACCACCGTGTGGGACGCTGATCAGCCCGGCCCGCGTGGCGATCTCGAACGCCCGCGCGAAGGACAGCGCGTCGCCGCGGCGCTCGTCGTTCGACAGCCCGAAGCCCACCACCCCCCGTCCCGAGTACTGCGCGGCCAATCGCGCGAGCGCCCGCGCGTCCAACGGATGGCGGATCCGGTTCGCGGCGATCACCAATGCCACCTCGACACCCGTGGTCGCGCCGGCCTCCCTGGCCGCATCGAGCACCAGGTCGGTGAACGCGGTGATGCCGCCGAAGTGGGCCGCGTAGCCGCTGGGGTCGACCTGGATCTCCAGCCAGCGAGACCCCTCGGCAGCCTCGTCCTCGGCGGCCTCGCGCACGAGCCGCCGTACCGACGACTCCGTCCGCACCACCGAACGGGCGATGTCATAGAGCCGCTGGAACCGAAACCAGCCCTTCTCGTCAGCCGCGGACAGCTGCGGCGGCCACTGGTCCGTCAGCGCGTCGGGAAGCGCGAGGCCCTGCTCCTCGGCCAGCTCCAACACGGTCGCGTGCCGCATCGACCCGGTGAAGTGCAGATGCAGATGCGCCTTCGGCAGCGTCTCGAGCCGGCGGTGGGGCGTGCTCAGGAGAGCAGGTCCCCGATACGGCCTACGCCCTCCACCAGATCGTCGTCACCCAGCGCGTACGAGAGCCGCAGGTAGCCCGGTGTGCCGAACGCCTCACCCGGCACGACTGCGACCTCGACCTCGTCCAAGATGACCTCGGCCAGCTCCGCAGACGACTGCGCACTCCGGCCGTTGATCTCGCGACCCAGCGCGCCCTGGACGGAGGGATAGGCGTAGAAGGCGCCCTTCGGCTCGGGGCATATGAAGCCGTCGACCTCACCCAGCATCCGCACGATCGTCTGCCGCCGACGGTCGAACGCGGAGCGCATCAGCTCGACAGCGCCCAGGTCACCGCACAGCGCGGCGATCGCGGCCCGCTGCGCCACGTTGGACACGTTCGAGGTCATGTGCGACTGAAGATTGGTGGCCGCCTTGATCACGTCGGCCGGGCCGATCATCCACCCGACCCGCCACCCGGTCATCGCGTAGGTCTTGGCCACCCCGTTGAGCACCACGCACGTCTCGGCAAGCTCCGGCACAGCGGCCAGCATCGAGACGACGGTGGCGTCGCCGTACGTCAGGTGCTCGTAGATCTCGTCGGTCACCACCCAGATGCCGTGCTCGAGCGCCCAGCGGCCGATCGCGCCCACCTGCTCGGGGGGGTGCACCGCCCCCGTGGGGTTTGACGGCGAACAGAACAACAGAGCCTTCGTCCGCGCGGTCCGGGCCTCCTCCAGCTGGTCGACCGTGACGAGATAGTCCTGGGTCTCGTCGGCGTGTACGACGACGGGGACGCCTCCGGCGAGCCGGATCGCTTCGGGATACGTCGTCCAGTACGGCGCGGGCAGCAGCACCTCGTCACCAGGGTCGAGCAGCGTGGCGAACGTGTTGAAGACGGCGTGCTTGGCACCATTGGTCACCAAGACCTGCGAGGTCTCCACCGCGACGTCCGAATCGCGCAGCGTCTTCTCGGTGATCGCCCGCTTCAGCTCCGGCAGGCCACCGGCCGGGGTGTAACGATGGTTGCGAGGATCGCGCGCGGCCTCGACGGCGGCGGCGACGATGTAGTCCGGAGTGGGGAAGTCCGGCTCTCCGGCGCCGAACCCGATCACCGGTCGGCGGGCCGCCTTCAATGCCTTCGCCTTCGCGTCCACGGCGAGCGTGGCCGACTCGGCGATGCTACCGACACGTTCGGAGATCCGGCGCGAGGCGGCAGCCGGGACCGACGGCTTTGTGGGTGAGGCGGGAGCAGAACCTGGCGTCATAGCTCAATCGTCGCACCTGTCGGCGCGTGGATGGCGGCCAGCCTGGGGCGCCGGCCGGGGTTGACCGCCTCGGTTCGACCAAGCGGGTGGCCTACCCGTACACTTGGGCACTTGGTGACTCATGCACCGTGTTCCGTTATGCCCTGACCGGCCGGTCAGCGGTATGGCGGCACGCGGCGGCAGGGTGGCCGGAGGGCAGTGGCTCAATTGGCAGAGCACCGGTCTCCAAAACCGGCGGTTGGGGGTTCGAGTCCCTCCTGCCCTGCGAAGAGGCGAACAATCGACAGCCACGAGACAGCCATGGAAGGGAGCAGCCGTGACCGAGACTCGCGCTACGAGCTCATCGAGTGAGCGTCGGCCGAGCAAGGATGGCCGCACCGGCCTCGGCCTGTTCTTCCGGCAGGTGATCGCCGAGTTGCGCAAGGTCATCTGGCCGACGCGCGATCAGTTGGTGACGTACTTCATGGTCGTCATGGTGTTCGTCTTGTTCATGATCGCGTTCGTGTCGGTGCTGGACTACGCGTTCGGTTCGGCCACGTTCGAGATCTTCGGCTGACGCGTCTGCGCGGCCGAAATTCCTAAAGAGTTGTGAGTGACAAAGAAGTGACGGAGCAATCTGTGTCAGGGCCCTTCGACGAGGCGGTCGAGACCGAGCAGCGGCCGGAGGACTCCACCGAGCTGGCCGAGCCCACGCTCGACGAGGCCGAAGAGACGGCCGGAGCTGCAGACGAGACCGACGAGGTCGCCGCCGACCCGCTAGACGAGTTCCGGGAGTCGTTGCGGACCAGGCCCGGCGACTGGTACGTGATCCACACCTATTCAGGCATGGAGAACCGGGTCAAGACCAACATCGAGAACCGCATCACCTCCCTCAACATGGAGGACTTCATCTACGAGGTCCATGTGCCGCAGGAGGACGTCGCCGAGATCAAGAACGGCCAACGTCGCATGGTGCGCCGCACCGTGCTGCCCGGCTACGTGCTGGTGCGGATGGACCTCACCGACCAGTCCTGGTCGGCGGTTCGGCACACGCCGTCGGTGACCGGCTTCGTCGGCCACAGCCATCAGCCGGTACCCCTGAGCCTCGGCGAGGTGGAGAGCATGTTGGCGCCCACCATCGTCTCGGAGACCGCCACCCCGCAGCAGCAGACGCAGAAGAAGGTCGAGTTCACCGACTTCTACGCCGGTGACTCCGTCATGGTGGTCGACGGGCCGTTCGCGACTCTGCATGCCACGATCACCGAGATCAACGTCGACGCCCAGCGGGTGAAGGCGCTGGTCGAGATCTTCGGCCGGGAGACGCCGGTCGATCTCAGTTTCACTCAGATCGAGAAGGTGTGATCCGGCGCTTGCGCCGCCTCACACCTTCTCGATGGCCGAAGTCAGCTTTGCTGACGAGGCAGACCACCTGACAACTGAAGAACTTTCAACCAGACATCAGTAACCAGCAAGGACCCCTCATGCCTCCGAAGAAGAAGAAGATCGCAGCGCTCGTCAAGGTGCAGCTGCAGGCTGGCGCGGCAACTCCCGCTCCGCCCGTCGGCACCGCCCTCGGCCCCCACGGCGTGAACATCATGGAGTTCTGCAAGGCCTACAACGCCGCCACCGAAGCGATGCGTGGAAGCGTGATCCCGGTCGAGATCACCATCTTTGAAGACCGGTCGTTCACCTTCATCACCAAGACCCCACCGGCCGCCGAGCTCATCAAGCAGGCCGCGGGGCTCTCCAAGGGGTCCGCGGTCCCGCACAAGGAGAAGGTCGGCCGCATCAGCCGTGACCAGGTCCGTGAGATCGCCACCACCAAGCTGCCCGACCTCAACGCCAACGACGTCAACCAGGCGATGAAGATCGTTGAGGGCACCGCCAGCTCGATGGGGGTCACCGTCGACGGTTGACGCCGTACGACGTCTCGACGAACCCCGCCTGCACCATCAGCTATCACCGTGGGAGGGCCGCGCTGGCCCACCTGACCACACTGGAACATCTTGAGAGGAACCAGCCCATGCAGCGCAGCAAGGTATACGCCGCAGCAGCCGAGAAGGTAGACAGTGACCGGCTCTATTCTCCATTCGATGCCGTCACATTGGCCAAGGGGAGCGGCTCGTCGAAGTTCGACTCCACGGTCGATGTCGCGATGCGCCTCGGCGTTGACCCGCGTAAGGCCGACCAGATGGTCCGCGGCACGGTCAATCTCCCGCACGGCACCGGTAAGACGGCGCGCGTCCTCGTCTTCGCCAACGCCGCCGACAAGGCCGACGAGGCACGCGCGGCGGGGGCCGATCACGTCGGTGGCGAGGAGCTCATCGACAAGGTCAACGGCGGCTGGCTCGACTTCGACGCCGTCGTCGCCACGCCAGACATGATGGGCAAGGTCGGTCGCCTCGGTCGCGTCCTGGGTCCCCGCGGCCTGATGCCCAACCCGAAGACCGGCACGGTGACGCCGGACGTGTCCAAGGCGGTCACCGACATCAAGGGCGGCAAGATCGAGTTCCGCGTCGACCGGCACGCCAACCTGCACTTCATCATCGGCAAGGCTTCCTTCTCGGCGAAGCAGCTCGCGGAGAACTACGCCTCTGCCTTGGAGGAGGTGCTCCGGTTGAAGCCGGCGAGCTCCAAGGGCCGCTACCTCAGGAAGGTCACGTTTTCGACCACGATGGGCCCGGGGGTGCAGGTCGACCCGAACCGCACCCGAAACGTCGCCGCCGAGGACACCGTCGACGCCTGATAGCGGCAGCTGCCCGGTCCGACCCATGGCTTTGCACGCCAGGCCGATTTTGTTCGTCGGCTCCTCTCGGCGTACCCTGGTGGCTACCAAAGACCGCCGGTCACTGGACTTCACGCGTGGAGGACAGGCGAAGGTCCCGCACAGCGGGCGGCCCGCGCAGGTGAGCTGAGTGAGACCCTGTCCGGTCGAGCCCCGTGCGCCTGCATGGGGCGTTTCTTTTTGTGCGGGCTAGTAGTCGGGCGGACGTGTCTTCGGGGTCAGATGAGTTATCTGGAAGGAGACCCATGGCGCGGTCGGACAAGGCAACAGCCGTCGCAGAGTTGGTGGACGAGTTCCGCAGCTCCGACGGCGCTTTGCTTACCGAGTACAGAGGGCTCACCGTGCGGCAGCTGCAGGAGCTGCGGCGCGCCCTCGGGGAGAACGCCACCTACGCCGTGGTGAAGAACACGCTGACCAAGATCGCGGCCAAGGAGGCCGGCGTCGACGCATTCGACGGGCTGCTTGCCGGGCCCTCGGCCATCGCGTTCATCAAGGGCGACCCGGTGGAGGCGGCCAAGGGGCTGCGTGACTTCGCCAGAGCCAACTCGCCACTCGTCATCAAGGGGGGCGTTCTCGACGGCAAGCCGCTCACTCCCGGCGAGATCGCCAAGATTGCCGACCTCGAGTCGCGCGAGGTGCTCCTCGCAAGGCTCGCAGGTGCCTTCATGGCTTCTCTGCAAGGTGCCGTCTCCCTGTTCAACGCCCCGCTCTCGCAGTTCGCCCGGGTTGCCGGGGCCCTGCAGGCCAAGGCTGAGCAGGACCCCTCGATCCTCGCCGGCGGTGCTGCCTCCACGCCCCCTTCGGACGACGCCGCCGCGGCGCTGGAGGCTGTCCCTCCAGCAGCCGGCGCCGAGGAGACACCCGAGGGCTGACGCCCCGACCACCACCCGATCCCGCCCACCCGATCCCGGCTCACCAGAGCCCGCAGCACGGAAGGAAATGCCACCATGGCGAAGCCCAGCACCGACGACCTCCTCGACGCGTTCAAGGAGATGACCCTCCTCGAGCTCAGCGAGTTCGTGAAGCAGTTCGAAGACACCTTTGGCGTCACGGCCGCCGCCCCGGTCGCTGTGGCCGCTGCCCCTGCCGCTGGCGCGGGCGAGGCAGCCGAGGTCGCCGAGCAGGACGAGTTCGACGTCGTCCTCGAGTCGGCGGGCGACAAGAAGATCCAGGTCATCAAGGAGGTCCGCACGCTCACCAGCCTTGGCCTCAAGGAGGCCAAGGACCTTGTCGAGGGCGCACCGAAGCCCGTCTTGGAGAAGGTCGCCAAGGACGCCGCCGAGAAGGCAAAGGAGTCCCTCGAGGCCGCCGGCGCCACCGTCTCGGTCAACTGACGCCTGCTCGAAGCCCGAAAGCTCCGCACCGGCCGGCCGATCGCAGGCCCAGGCTTCCCGCCATTTGGGCGCGGATGCTTGACTCGGGCGCCCGGTCGCGGCATGCTCGTCGACAGTTTCGGATCGCGGACCAGGTACAGTGGAAGGTCCAGTGGAGCCACTCCGGTCGGCTCCCCGTATGACCTACGCCACCTCGAACCAGGTTCGACAGCAGTCGACCCTTAGGGTAGACTGCTTCTTCGCGCTGCCACCCGTTCACCTCAGACCCGTCAAGGGTGAGCTCGGCATGTGCGCATTGGGATGAGTCCGCGAGCCCTCGGAAGGACGCCTCTTGGCCGCCTCGCGCAACGCCAGTAACAAAACCGCAGTCAACCGTTCCACCAGCAGCTTCACCGATACCGGCAGGGTGTCGTTCGCGAAGATCACCGAGCCCCTCGAGGTTCCGGATCTGCTGGCTCTCCAAGCCGACAGTTTCGACTGGCTCATCGGGGGTGACATCTGGAAGACCGGTATCGAACAGGCTCAGACCCAAGGACGTGCAGACTTCTCGTTGAAGTCGGGTCTGGAGGAGATCTTCGAGGAGATCTCGCCGATCGAAGACTTCTCCGGCACGATGAGCCTGTCTTTCCGTGATCACCGCTTCGAGCCGCCGAAGAACACGGTCGAGGAGTGCAAGGAGCGCGACTTCACCTACGCCGCGCCGCTCTTCGTCACCGCTGAGTTCATGAACAACGAGACTGGCGAGATCAAGAG
>JACCUS010000226.1 GCA_013811715.1 Nocardioidaceae bacterium | reverse complement strand
CTGCGACGCCTGGTCGGCGGCGACGAAGAACTCGCCCCGCTCCTCGCCGTAGATGCCACGGAAGCCGTTGGTGTGGGCGAGCGTGCCGTAATGCGAGCCGCGCTGGTCGAAGAGGCCGAGTCCGGTCTTGGCCGCTCCCTGCTTGACGATCTTCACGTCGATCCGGTTGGTGCCTCTCGGGACCTTGAACTGGTGGTACTGGTAGTTGCCGGTGCCGGCAGCCGTGCCGGTGAGCTCAACGGTCCGTTGGGGCCGCGGCCTGGCGTAGGCCTGGCCGGTGCCGAGAGCACCCACCGCAGCGGAGGCGCCCCCGAGCTTGATCAGGGTGCGTCGGGAGAGCTCCATCCCTTCATCATCCCGATGGCGCGAGGACGGCTCAACGGGCCGCACAAGGCTTCACCCGGTGTTCGCCCAGCGGAGGCCGAGCAGTCACCTCGCCGAGCAGAGACGGTGGGTCGGGTCGCCGTAGTGCAGGATGAGGCGATGGCGCGAAATCGAATCCTTGCGATCATCCAGGCCGGCGGGGCGGGCAGCCGGATGGATGTCTTGACCCGCGAGCGGGCGAAGCCGGCGCTGCCGTTCGCGGGCGTCTACCAGTTGGTCGACTTTCCGCTGTCGAACCTGTATCACAGCGGCATCGACGACGTGTGGCTGTCGGTGCAGTACCAAACGGCGTCCCTCGACGAGGAGGTCGCCAACGGCCGGCCCTGGGACCTCGACAGGGACCGAGGGGGGTTCCGGCTGCTGACACCCCAGCAGGGGACGGGCTCGCCGGACGAGGACGGTTTCGCGGCCGGGAACGCCGACGTCCTCTTCCGGGTGCGGGACCAGGTCGCCGCCGCCGAACCGGAGCTGCTGCTGGTGCTCAGTGCCGACCACGTCTACCGCTTCGACTACACCGACGCGATCGCGACCCACCGTGCCAAGGGTGCCGACTGCACGATCGTGACGAGCGAAGTCGCGCGTGCAGAGGCGTCCAACCACGCCACCGTGCGGTCGAACCGTCAGGGAAGGGTCACCGACTTCAGCTACAAGCCCAAGCGCCCGACCACCCGCACCGTGGCCGCCGAGGTTTTCGTCTACAGCCCCGAGGCGCTGTTCGCGGAGCTCGATGTGCTGCACCACGAGCTGACCACCTCGACTGCGCTTGGCGACTCCGGGCTTGGCGACTTCGGCGAGCATCTGCTCCCCCGGCTGGTCGAACGTGGGAAGGTCTACGAACATCCGATGCGTGGCTACTGGCGCGATCTGGGTCGGCCGGAGAGCTACCTCGCCGCGCACCGCGACCTACTGACTCAGGACGTGGGGCTTTTCGCCGACCCCGCCTGGCCGATCATGACCCGGCAGCCGCAACGTTCCCCCGCCCGCGTGCACGCAGGCGCCCGGATCGAGGACAGCCTGGTCAGTCCTGGCTGCCAGGTGCGAGGCGTCGTACGGCGCAGCGTGCTCGGGCCCGGCGTCGTCGTGGATGAGGGCGCCCGGATCTCCGACAGTGTCGTGTTCGCCGACGCCGTCGTCTGCGCCGGTGCGACCGTCGAGTGGGCCATTGTGGACTCCGGCAGCCGAGTCGAGCGGGGCGCAAAGCTCGGCGCACGCAACCCCGAGGGCCTGCTCGAGCCGGACCGGATCGCGATCGTAGGCAGGGACTCCACGATCGCCTCAGGCGCCCGGGTGCCGGCCGGCGCCAGACTCGAACCAGGCACCTCCGCGTGATCAGAAGTCGAAGAGCTCGCCGAGGAAGCCCTCTTTGCGCTTCTTCTTCTGATGATGGTGGTCACCGGAGTAGCGGCGATGCTCGTTTTCGTAGCGGTGTCCTTCGTGCCGGTTGTCGTCATCATCGTCGTCGTGCCGGCTGTGGTCGCGCCGGCTGTCGTCGTACCGCCGCTCCTGGCGCGGGGGTGGCGGCGCAGCGGGGGTCCCTCCCGCCGGTGCCCGGTCGATGATCTTGTCGAGCTCGCCACGGTCAAGCCACACGCCGCGGCACTGGGGGCAGTAGTCGATCTCGACGCCTTGACGCTCGGTCATCTGCAGCACGGACTGGTCAACTGGGCACTCCATGGCGTGACTCTAGCCCGATCTGGCACGAGCCCGTGGTTTCGAAGGCGAGATAGTCTCGGCTCTTACCGTGTCATAGCAGCCGAGAGGGCGTAACGTGAGCGAACTGGACATCAAGATCGACGGGATGGACCCTGCCATCCGGCCGCAGGACGACCTGTTCGGTCACGTCAACGGCGGCTGGCTCGACTCCGCCAAGATCCCAGCCGACCTACCGGCCACCGGCTCCTTCATCCAGCTGCGGCTGGACGCCGAGGAGCAGGTTGGCGACATCCTCAAGGACGCGGCCGCCCGTGCCGTGTCCGGCGAAGCCCCGCCCGGCTCCAACGCCCAGAAGATGGGCGACCTGTTCGCCAGCTTCCTCGACGAGGAGCGCGCGGAGGCCCTCGGGGCCGAGCCGCTGGCCGACGACCTTGCCGCGATCGACGCCGTCACCAGCGCGACCGAGCTGGCCGCACTGCTCGGCACCTTCGAGCGGTCCGGGGTGGCCGGCGTCGTCGGCACGTATGTCGACACCGACGACCGCGACTCGAGCCGTTACCTCGTCAACGTCACCCAGGGCGGCCTCGGACTGCCCGACGAGTCCTACTACCGCGAAGACACCTTCGCCGAGATCAGGAAGAAGTACGTCGCTCACGTGGCGGCCATGCTGCGCCTGGTCGGTCTCAACGGCGACGTCGACGAGGCGGCGCAGCGCGTCATGGCGCTCGAGGCCCGCCTCGCCTCCGGGCATTGGGACCGGGTGGCCTGCCGTGACGTGGTGAAGACCTACAACCTGACGTCGCGCCGTGACCTGGTGGCGGCCGCGCCGTCCTTCGACTGGGCTGTTTGGACGGCGGCGATGCAGGCCCCCGACCAGGCCTTCGACGAGGTGGTCGTGCGACAGCCCAGCTACCTCGACACCTTGGCGGAGTCGTTGAACTCCGTACCGCTCGAGGACTGGAAGGTGTGGCTGAAGTGGCAGGTGGCGAGCGCTGCGGCGCCGTACCTCAGCGATGCGTTCGTCGTCGAGAACTTCGACTTCTACTCGGGCACGCTGGCCGGGACCGAGGAGCTGCGGAAGCGCTGGAAGCGCGGCGTCGCGTTGGTGGACGAAGCGCTCGGCGAGGCTGTCGGCGAGGAGTACGTCGCCCGGCACTTCCCGCCCGCGGCCAAGGCGCGGATGGACGCCCTGGTCGCCAACCTCGTCGAGGCGTACCGGCGCAACATCGGCAAGCTCGACTGGATGGGACCGGACACCCGGCGCCGAGCGCTGGAGAAGCTCGACACGTTTCTCCCCAAGATCGGCTACCCCGACACCTGGCGCGACTACTCCGCGCTGAAGATCGACCGCGGTGATCTGCTCGGAAACGTCCGGCGGGCCACCGCATTCGAGACCGAGCGGCAGCTGCGCAAGGTCGGCCAGCCGGTCGACCGGGCCGAGTGGCTGATGAACGCGCAGACCGTGAACGCGTACTACAACCCGGGCACCAACGAGATCTGCTTCCCGGCGGGGATCTTGCAGCCGCCGTTCTTCGATCCCGACGCCGACCCGGCCTACAACTACGGCGGCATCGGCGCGGTGATCGGGCACGAGATCGGGCACGGCTTCGACGACCAGGGCTCACAGTACGACGGCGACGGCAACCTCGTCGACTGGTGGACCGACGACGACCGGGCGCGCTTCACCGAACGCGCCGACGCGTTGATCGAGCAGTACGGCGATTTCGAGCCGCGTCAACTGCCGGGCCGCCGGGTCAACGGCGCCTTGACCGTGGGGGAGAACATCGGTGACCTGGGTGGGCTGACCATCGGGTTGGAGGCATACCGCATCAGCCTCGACGGTGAGGAGTCCCCGGTGGTCGACGGGATGACCGGCACCCAGCGTGTCTTGGTCAACTGGGTGCTGTGCTGGCGCGGCAAGCGACGCGAGCAGCTCGAGCTGCAGCTGCTCGCGGTCGACCCGCACTCACCGCCGGAGTTCCGCGCCAACATTGTGCGCAACATCGACGAGTTCCACGAAGCCTTCGAGACCAGGCCGGGCGACGGGCTGTGGCTCGACCCCGAGCACCGTGTCCGCATCTGGTGAGCCGCCGAGTCTCGCCACCTCGTCCGTGCGGGGAGAGGCGGAGGCTACTTGGCGGCGCGCTTCTTGCTGGTGGCGCGCTTCTCGGCACGGCGGCGCATCTCCTCGGCGTCGAGGCGGAGCGCCTCCTCGGGGGTGGGCGCCGATCCGCCGTACGACCGGGGCATCCACCAGGCGCCCGGCTCGGTCTCGGGGTAGGCGCGGATCGTCTCATCGAGCAGCCGGGACATCTCGTTGCGCAGCAGCGCGGTGTCCGCGGTCGGGTCACGGCCGGTCACGTCGACCGGCGGGCCCAGGGTGAGCGAGATCGGCTTGCCGCGGGAGAAGTCGCGCGGGTGGTCCTTGGTGTAGATGCGCTGCGTGCCCCACAGGATCAGCGGGACCAGGGGCACGTCGGCGGCCGCCGCGAGCCGCGCCGCGCCGGTCTTGAAGCGCTTGAGCTCGAAGCTGCGGCTGATCGTGGCCTCGGGGAACACACCGACGACCTCACCGGCCTGCAGGAACTCGATCGCGGTCCGGTACGACGCGGCGCCGTCGGCCCGGTCGACCTCGATGTGATGCAGCGACCGCACGAGGGGCCCGGTCAGTCGGTGGTCGAACAGTTCCCGCTTCGACATGTAGCGCACCAGCCGGTCAGCCTGCTGGGCGGCGAGACCGCCGAAGACGAAGTCGACGTAGCTGATGTGGTTGACCGCCAGCACGGCGCCGCCTCGGCGAGGGACGTGCTCGCTGCCCCGGATGCAGAACCTCAGCCCCATCGCCTTGAACGCCATCTTGACCGCGACGACGATCGGTGGGTAGGTGATGTCGCGCACGCGCCACACCGTAGCCCACCGGTGCCGCTCCTCGACTAGCGTGATCGTGGCACGTCCGCAACCACCAGGTGCATGCCGCGAGGTTCAGGAGGCAGCTGTGTTCACCGTCATCGGTGAGGCGCTGATCGATCTGGTGCAGGCCGAGCCTGGTGGCGCGTACGTCGCCCGGCCCGGTGGCGGGCCGCTCAACGTCGCTGTCGCGCTGCGGCGTCTCGGGCACCAGACCGAGCTGATGGCGCGGTTGTCGGACGGGTCGCTGGGCGACGTCGTGCGGCGGCACGCCGAGCACAACCGGCTGGGGCTGTCGGCCGGCGTCTCCAGCCCGGCCCAGGCAACGCTCGCGCTGGCCACCCTCGACCCAGCCGGCCAGGCTTCGTACGACTTCTACGTGAACGGGACGGCTGACTGGGGATGGACGAGCGAGGAGCTCGCCGGGATCCCCGCTTCCACCCGTGTCCTGCACACCGGCTCCCTCGCCGCCGCGATAGAGCCCGGAGCAGGGGCGGTGCTTGGTCGCGTGGAGTGGTTGCACGCCGCCGGAGGCGTGCTCGTCAGCTACGACCCGAACGTCCGGCCGACGCTGGCGGGTGATCGTGCCGAGGCGGTCGTACGGGTTGAGCGGTTCGTGGCGGCCGCGCACGTGGTCAAGGCCAGTGACGATGACATCGGCTGGCTGTACCCCGAGGCGGCGGCTGTCGATGTGCTCACCCATTGGCTGGGGCTGGGTGCGGAACTGGTGGTGATGACGCGCGGAGCAGCCGGCTGGCTGGCTGTCAAGGGTACGTCGCCACCTGTGGAGGCGGCTGCCCCGACGGTGCGGGTTGTGGATACGATCGGTGCCGGCGACGCGTTCATGGCCGGCCTGTTGTCGGGGCTCGCCGACGGAGGCTGCGTCGAACCGGGCTCGGTGGGAGCGATGCCGGAGCGAGTGTTGACCTCGGTGCTGCATCGGGCAGCATTGGTGTCGGCGTTGACGTGCGGGCGTGCTGGCGCCGACCCGCCGACCAGGGAGGAGCTGGGATGAGCGGCAACGGCCCGACCACCCCGTCGGACAACGCCTACGGCAACGCCCTCGCCGTCGAGCGCAACGGCATCAACGTCATCTCCGAGTCCGAACGCAAAGGCAGCGCGCACGACCTGTTCTGGCCGTGGTGCGCCGCCAACATCTCCGTGCTGGGGCTGGCCTACGCCGCCTTCGTCCTCTACTTCGGCCTGTCGTTCTGGCAGGCCGCCTTCGCGGCGGTCGTCGGCTCGACCGCGTCGTTCTTGCTCGTCGGGCTGGTCTCGCTGGCCGGCAAGCGGGGCTCGGCGCCCACCATGGCGCTCTCGCGCGCGGCGTTCGGGGTCAAGGGGAACGGGCTTCCGACCGTGGTCTCCTACCTGATCCTCGTCGGCTGGGAGACCGCGCTCGTCGCGTTGTCGACGCTGGCCACCGCCACCATCTTCCGTGAGCTCGGCTGGAGCTCTGGCGACCTCACCAAGGTCATCGCCTTCCTCGTCGTCGCGAGTCTCATCGTGGTGGCGGGAGTGCTCGGCTTCGACCTGATCATGCGGCTCCAGAAGTGGCTGACGTACGCCACGATCGTGCTCACCATCGCCTACATCGCACTGACGCTCGACGAGATCGACCTCGCCGAGGTCGGGGCCCTGCCGGGTGGCGATATCACCGCCGTGATCGGGGCGCTTCTCTTGATGATGACCGCGTTCGGGCTGTCGTGGGTGAACTCGGCCGCCGACTACTCCCGGTACCTGCCGCGCCGCACGTCGAGCGGCGGAGTCGTCGGCTGGACGACGTTCGGTGGCGCCGTCGCTCCCGTCGTACTGCTGAGCTACGGGCTGCTGCTGATCGGGTCGCGGCCGGACCTGATCGACCCGATCGGCGAAGACCCGCTCGGCACGTTGGCGGGACTGCTGCCGGACGGCTTCTTGCTCATATACGCGGTGGTGGTCGTCGCCGGGCTGGTTGCCGGCGCGGTGCTCGACATCTACTCGTCCGGTCTGGCCCTGCTCACGCTAGGGGTGCCGTTGCCGCGGTGGGCAGCCGCCTTGCTCGACGGCGTGTTGATGGTCGTCGGCGCGATCTACGTGGTGTGGTTCGCGCAGGACTTCTTGGGGCCGTTCCAGGGCTTCTTGATCACGCTCGGGGTGCCGATCACATCGTGGTGCGGCATCTTCTTGGCTGATTTGCTGCTGCGTAGGAAGGATTACGACCAGGCGGCGCTGTTCGACTCCTCGGGTCGCTACGGCGCGGTCAACCCCGTGCCGGTCAGCTTGATGGTCGTGAGCATGGCCGTCGGCTGGGGGCTGGTCGTGAGCTTCTTCGAGGGGTTCGGGTGGCAGGGATATCTGCTAGAGCCGCTGGGGCTGGGCGGCAAGACCGGCACCTGGTCGGGCGCCAACCTCGGTGTGGCCTTCGCGTTCGCGTTCTCGTTCGTCGGCTATCTGGTGCTGTGTCGGGGTCGGGTACGTCGTCAGGAGGAGCACGCGCCGGAGACGCGGCCCGCCGCCGCGGTCCAGTGAAGCGGCGCGCATCGCTGCCTGCACCGCTACGGCTGAAGACACGCCCGGCATACGCCGCCAACGTTCAGCCACAAGCAGAGCTAGGAGCGGCGTCGGTCGCCGCAATCGGTGTGCGCCCGCGACCAGCCCTTTATGCTCAGTCGGGTGAGTGTCTCGGAGATCTTCGACCCGCAGTCATGGCGGCCGGTTCCCGGCTTCGAGGCGCTGACCGACGTCACCTACCACCGCGCGGTCGACCACGGCACGGTGCGGGTTGCGTTCAACCGGCCAGAGGTGCGCAACGCCTTCCGGCCGCACACCGTCGATGAGCTCATCTGCTGCCTCGAGCACGCGCGGGTCTCCAGCGACGTCGGCTGCGTGCTGCTCACCGGCAACGGCCCCTCGCCACGCGACGGCGGCTGGGCGTTCTGCTCCGGCGGCGACCAGCGGACCCGCGGGAGGGCGGGCTACCAGTACGCCGACGGCGAGTCTGCAAGGACGGGCGATGCCGCGCGGCTCGGCCGGCTGCACATCTTGGACTGCCAACGGCTGATCCGGTTCATGCCGAAGGTGGTCATCGCCGTCGTACCGGGTTGGGCGGCCGGGGGCGGGCACAGCCTGCACGTGGTCGCCGACCTGACGCTGGCCTCGGCGGAGCACGCCCGGTTCAAGCAGACCGACGCAGACGTGGCGTCGTTCGACGGCGGCTTCGGCTCGGCGTACCTGG
>JACCUS010000147.1 GCA_013811715.1 Nocardioidaceae bacterium | reverse complement strand
CGACCGCGCCGCCCGAGACCACGGAGCCGCCGGCGACGACCGCGCTGCCCGAGGCGACGAGGGAGCAGTCCACGCCGGCCCCTGGGCCAGGCCCGACCACACCGGACGGCTGAGCCCGTTCAGGCTCCTCGCGGCCCGCAGCGTCAAGAAGTGGAAGACCGCACGGTCGGGGACTTCCACCTCAGCTGCCTCCGTGATGAGGCACGATGGGCGCGTGGTCCTCCCCAACACGACGCGGACGGCGGACGACGTGGTGGGGCCGACGCTGGCCGACCCACTCGCGCGGTCAGCGTCCTCCGCCACAGGCGGGCCGCTCGGACGGCACGCGCGAAGTGGCGGCTGGTGGACGCCGCTGCGGATCACGCTGGCGGTTGCCGCAATCTTCTTCGGTCTCGGCGTCATGCAGAAGTCGGTGTGCGTTGCTGAGGAGTGGTCCGACGCGGCGTCGCCGCTGCCCTTCTCGCACCTGTGCTACTCCGACATCCAGTACCTCTACGTGGGGCGCGGGTTCGCCGAGGGCATCCCGCCGTACCAGCCGCAAGACGAGCTTCCCCCCAACAAGACGCCCAACAACGCGGACGAGGCGCAGTCGCTGATTGTCGAGTATCCGGTGCTGACCGGGGTGTGGATGGGTGGGGCGGCCGTCGTGACTCATCTGATCGGCAAGTCGCCCGACATGTCACAGGTGCAGCACGCGTTCGTCGGCAACGACCTGCGGGTGCAGCACGACAGCGCGGTCTTCTGGGGCGTGAACGCTGTCGGGTTCTTCGTGGTGCTGCTCATCGCGTTGGTGCTGTTGGTCAGGGCGCAGCCACGGCGGCCCTGGGACGCGATGTTCGTGGCAGCATCGCCGGCCTTGGCGTTGGCGGCGATGATCAACTGGGACGTGCTCGCCATCGGTTGCGTCGCTGGGATCTTGTGGGCGTGGTCGACCCGAAGACCGATCGTGGCGGGGATCTTCATCGGGTTGGGGACGGCGACCAAGCTCTACCCGCTTTTCTTCCTCGGCCCGCTGCTGGTCTTGTGCCTGCGCGAACGCCGGCTAGAGGTGTGGGTCAAGACGTGTGCGGCGGCGCTGGTGACCTGGCTCGCCGTCGACCTGCCGGTGTACTTCTGGTCTCCGGAGTCCTTCTTGTGGTTCTGGCAGTTCAACTCCTCGCGCGGTGGGGACTTCGGGTCGTTGTGGCTGGTGGCGGCCGACCTCGGCCACGCCGCGACCCCCGACACGATCAACACAGTGACCTTGCTCTTCTTCGGCGTCGCCTGCCTCGCCATCGGATTGCTCGGGTTCGCGGCGCCGCGGCGACCGCGCCTGGTGCAGCTGGTCTTCTTGGTCGTGGCCGCGTTCTTGCTGGTCAACAAGGTGTACTCGCCGCAGTACGTGCTGTGGCTGTTGCCGCTGGCGGCGCTGGCCCGGCCGCGCTGGCGGGACATGCTGATCTGGCAGGCCGGCGAGGTCTTCTACTTCTTCGCGGTCTGGATGCACATCGCCAACTTCTTCGTCGCTGCCGGCGACTTCGACTGGCCGTATGCCCTGGCGACCGTGGTGCGCATCGCGGCTGAACTCTACCTCGTGGTCCTCGTCGTGCGCGACATCCTCTACCCCTGGAACGACCCGGTTCGCGCGGACGGGCTCTCCGACGACCCTCTCGGCGGGGTGCTCGACGAAGGCATCGACGCGGAGCTGTACGACGATCCTCCGCCGCGGCGAGCAACGCGGGGGGATCCGGGCCTGACCGGTGTCAGCTGACCACGACACGGTCGAAGGTGGTGGTGGTGAACCGCACCTGCAGCTTGACTTCGTCGCCCACGTCGGGGCAGGTCGCGCCCGAAGGCACGAAGATCATGCTCACCTGCATGTGCGGCGGCTCGGCGAACCACCTCTGCTTCCCGTCCACCAGGTACGGCGACAGGGCACGTCCGGACGCACTCAGCCCACCTTGAGCGAGTGCCGCCGCGCGGGCACGGGGCGACGCCGCCGCATTGGGCGCCACGAGCGCCACCCCGTGCGCCGTACCCCCGGAGACGATCAGCACGGTCCCGTCCCTGCCGATCCGGCGTTGCCGGTAGCCGACCTGTTCGCCCCGACGGACCCGATGTGCGTCCAGCACGGTCGCCATCGCCTGGAGCGCGCCCCGGTCCCCGAGCCACAGCGCGGTGCCGACCCTGGGACGGAACTCGACGTCTGGGTGTCGGCGGCTGAGCTCGTCGAGCTCGTCGTGACGAAGGTGCGAGGCGAACCAGCGCCGGGCCGGCGCCGCTGCCAGCCATCTTTCGACCTCGGCCACGTGGCCGTCGCCGAGTGGGAGGTGCACCGCGTGTCCCTCGACCCGCAGGCCCCGAATGCTGCGACCGACCTGCGCCAGGTCGTCGGCCGCGAAGCCGTGTCGGCGCATGGAGGTCAGCGCCTCGAGCAGCACTCGGGGGCTGCCACCTGGGCCGGCTGCCGCTGGCAGCGCGGCCAGGTCGCTTCGGCGGCCGACGGTGTGGATGACGCGGTCGCCGTAGGAGACACCGGGTGAGAACGGCCGCCACGGTTCCATGACGAGGATGTCGCCACTGAACCGCTGGACGACTTCGGCAACCTCGGGATACGTGCCGACCGCGATCGTGTCGACGCCCAGCCACTCGGCTCGCCGCGCCAGCCTGCCGACGGTGAGACCGTAGCCGTTCCCCTTCGCGACCGGGATCAGGCCCGGGTTGTCGTCGGCCGTCTTGGTGAGGTGGTCGCGCCAGCGGGGACCGTCGACGTACAGGCTCAACGGCATGGTCGACCTCAGCGCCGGCTCATGTAGAAGTCGAACGCCTTGTAGACGAGGCGGTTCAGTGCCAAGTCCCACTCGCCGACGGTCTCGACCGCTTCTCCGCCGGTGCCGACCTTGAACTGGATCAGGCCAATGTGCGGGTCGTCGGGATCGAGGGTCTCGGTGATGCCGCGGAGGTCGTAGACGTCGGCGTCGGCCGCGATCGCGTCCCGGATCATCTGCCACTGGACGGCGTTGGAGCCGCGCACGTCGCGTTTGGCGGTCGACGAGGCGCCGTAGGAGTACCAGGTGTGTCGTCCGACGCGGACCCAGGTCGTCGCGGAGACCAGGTCGCCCTCGTGGTGGGCGAGGTAGAGCCGGATCCGGTCGGGGTCCTCGGCGCGCAGGGTTGCGTACATGTGCTCGAAGTAGCCGACCGGTCGAGGCGTGAAGTGGTCGCGGCGGGCGGTCTCGGCGTACAGCGCGTGGAAGGCCAGCAGGTCGTCGGCGCCGCCCTGGGTGACGACCACGCCGGCCTTGTCGGCCTTCTTGATGTTGCGGCGCCACTGCTGGTTCATGGACTTGAGCACGTCGTCCTCGCTGCGGCCGGCGAGCGGGATCTGGAACACGAACTGCGGCTGACCGGCGGTGAAGCCGCCGTTGCCCGCGGCCACGGGCCGCCACCCCTCGGCCCGCAGCACCGCCTGCACGTCGCCGCCTCGCTCGTTGCGCGCATCCGGCGGGATGTCTCCGAGCCGGCGGCGGGTGTCGTCCGCGATCGCCTTCTTGATCGTGTCCGCCCGCCATGACCTCGTCACCACCGGCGGCCCCATCCGGACCCCGAAGGCTCCGTTGCCGCGAAGATGTTCCGCCATCGGCGACAGCCAGTCGGCGAGGTCGTCATCGGCCCAGTCGATGACCGGGCCCTCGGGCAGGTAGGCGAGGTACCGCTTCACCTTCGGCAGCTGCCGGTACAGCACCAGCCCGGCCCCGACCAGCCTGCTGTCGCGGTACCAGCCGATCGACTCGCGCCGCCACTCACTCTTGACCTCTCCCCACGCGGGGGTCTGCAAGAAGCTCGCGCTCGGCTGCTCCTTCAGGAAGGCCAGGTGGTGGGCGGCGTTGATGGTGCGTACGACGATCCGGCTCACGCCCCGACACGCTACCCGACTCCGGACTCCCCACCGCCACACCACGAATCGGCCCGGCACGAGCAGGGCCCTCCGGCCTGCTGGGTCAGCCGACCTGTTGGCGCAGCCACTCGATGTCGGCTGTGTGACCCTGGACGCCTCCGGGGGTCTCGCACACCACCGGAGCACCCGCCGTCCGGACCACTTCGACCAGCTCATCGGGCGCGATCTCGCCGTCGCCGAGGTTGGCGTGCCGGTCGGCGCCGGAGTCGAAGGCGTCGCGTGAGTCGTTGGCGTGCACCAGATCGATGCGCCCGGTGACCGCGAGAACGCGCTGCACCAGACCCCCCAGAGCCTCACCACCCGCGTGCGCGTGGCAGGTGTCGAGGCACAAGCCGACGGTGTCGCCGCCCTCGGCAGCCCCGATCGCCTGCCAGATGCCCGCGATGCGGTCCAGCCGCCGGGCCATGGCGTTGTCGCCGCCGGCGGTGTTCTCGATCAGCAGCTGCACCGGCATCTCGAGCCTGTCGACGCACTTGCGCCAGTTGTCGAAGCCGACGACCGGGTCGTCGCCCCTCGCCAAGTGGCCACCGTGCACGATCAAACCCTTGGCCCCGATCTCCGCGGCGGCGTTGATCGTCAGCTGCAACAACTTGCGTGAGGGGATGCGGATCCGGTTGTTGGTGGTGGCGACGTTCAACACGTACGGGGCATGCACGTAGAGGTCGATGCCGGCACTCGCGGCGGCGGCGCGCAACGCGCCGGCCCCTCCGGCGTACTCGACCTTGGGGCCCTTCCACCCCTGTGGGTCGCCGAGGAAGAACTGCGACAACGTGGCCTTGCGCGCCAGCGCCTCAGCGACCGGGTCGGCCTGGTCGACGTGGGCGCCGATACTGAGGGTGCTCATGCCCACCACCGTAGACCGCCGCTCCGCATCCGTCAGGGTGCAGATCAGGGCCGATTCAGGGGAAACCCCATCGATGCCGGTTGCGTGGCTTCGGTACGGTGTGGGTGACAGTTTCAGGCGGGGGGAGGCAAACCCTCGCAGACACTTCTCGAGGGAAACCCCATGTCTCACGTTGCCTTCAACGAGCCGGCGCCGACACTGTCGACCGCCGCCGCCCGGACCATCGACCTCCGGAAGGTGTACGGCGAGGGCGACGCCACCGTGGCGGCTCTCGACGGCGTCTCGATCGACTTCGCCGCTGGAGAGTTCACCGCGGTCATGGGGCCCTCCGGCTCGGGCAAGTCGACCCTCATGCACTGCATGGCCGCGCTCGACAACGCGACCAGCGGCGAGGTCTACCTCGGCGACGTCGAGCTGTCCCGACTCGGCGACAAGCAGCTCACCACCTTGCGCCGCGACAAGATCGGCTTCGTGTTCCAGGCGTACAACCTGGTGCCCACGCTGACCGCGCAGGAGAACATCGAGCTGCCGCTCGCCATCGCCGGGCGCAAGCCCGATCAGGACTGGTTCGACACCGTCATCGACACCGTCAACCTGCGAGACCGGCTCAAGCACCGCCCCAACCAGCTGTCGGGCGGCCAGCAGCAGCGCGTCGCCGCCGCTCGCGCGCTCGTCTCCAGGCCCGACATCGTCTTCGCCGACGAGCCCACCGGCAACCTCGACTCCGCCTCGGGCGCTGAGGTACTGGGGTTCTTGCGCCGAAGCGTCGACGATCACGGTCAGACCATTGTCATGGTGACGCACGACCCCGTCGCCGCGGCGTACACCGACCGCGTCGTCTTCCTCGCCGACGGCAAGGTCGTCGACGAGCTCCGCGACCCCACCGCCGACGGGGTGCTCGAGGAGATGAAGGTCCTCAGCTCGACGGCAGTCGTCGGCACCGCGGCAGAGGGCTGACTCCCATGCTGAGAGTGACCTGGCGCAACCTGGTGGCGCGCAAGATCAGGCTGGCGCTGAGCGGCTTCGCCATCGTGCTCGGGGTGGCGTTCGTGGCCGGCTCGTTCATCTTCACCGACGCCATGGGCGGCGCGTTCTCCGGCATCATCAAGGGCACCACCGCCGACGTGGAGATCGCGCCGAAGGGTGCCAACGACTTCGACTCTCTCCAAGACAGGCGCACGGTCCCGGCCGCCGTGATCGACAAGCTCGAGAAGCTGCCGGAGGCGGAGTCGGTCCACCCGTACAACCAGCAGCAGGGCGTCTACGTCATCGACCCCGACGGAGACCTGATAGGTGGCAACGGTCCCCCCGGACTCGCGTTCAACTACGGCGACACCGTCGCCATCACGGGCGACCCGATCATCACGCTGACCGAAGGGAGGCTCCCCGCCGGGACGGGCGAGGTCGCCCTGGAGGAGGCGACCGCGGAGAGGGCCGGCTACGAGATCGGCGACCGGGTCGAGCTGGTCACCGCAGGACAACGGCCGCAGCTCGAGGCCACGATGACCGGTCTGATGCAGTTCGGCTCCGAGGGTGGGACGGCGGGGGCGACGATCGTTGTTTTCGCGCCCGAGGCGATGCAGCAGCTCTTCTTCGGCGGCAAGGATGTCTACTCCGGTGTCTCGTTGACGGCTGCCGAAGGAGTCTCCCAAGAGATGCTTCGCGACGCAGCCCAGCCGCTGCTGCCGGGCGACGTGCAGGCGCGCACCGGCGATGACGTGGCGGCGGAGAACGAAGCGGGAATCTCGGAGATCCTGGGCTTCATCAACATCTTCCTGCTCGTTTTCGCGGGAGTCTCCCTGGTGGTCGGCACATTCTTGATCATCAACACGTTCTCGATCCTGGTGGCGCAGCGCAGTCGTGAGCTTGCGCTGCTGCGCGCGATGGGTGCCTCCAAGAGGCAGGTCAACCGGTCGGTGCTGGTCGAGGCGTTCGCCGTCGGTCTCGTCGGCTCCACCATCGGTATCGGCGCGGGCTACCTGCTGGCGCTCGGCCTCCGAGCGCTGTTCGGGGTGATCGGTCTCGATCTCTCGCAGGCGACCTTCCCGATCAGCCTGCGGACCGTCTTGGTCTCCTACGCCGTCGGGCTGGTCGTCACGATGATCGCCGCCTACCTTCCCGCCCGTAGGGCTTCCCGAATCGCCCCGGTTGCCGCCATGCGCGACGACGTCGCGCTGTCGGAGTCGTCGCTGCGACGGCGGATGATCGTCGGCGGGGTCTTGGTGGCGGGTGGCATCGGTCTGATGGTGCTGGGCTTCGCCGGTGAGGGCGGCGCCGGCCTCTCCCTCATCGGGGCGGGCATGCTGGGCATCTTGATCGGTGTGGCGCTGATGTCCCCGGTGCTGGGCCGTCCGCTGGTCCAGGGCATGGGGGCGGCGTACAAGAAGATGTTCGGCACCGTCGGCACGCTGGCGACGCGGAACTCGCTGCGCAACCCGCGGCGTACGGCGGCGACCGCGAGCGCATTGATGATCGGCCTCACGCTGGTGGCGCTGATGTCGATCCTCGGGCAGTCGGCGTCGGCCACGACCGACAAGGCCATCAAGGCGACGCTCACCTCTGAGTACATCGTCTCCAACGTGATCGGGACGCAGTTCAGTCCCACGATCGCCGAGCGGATCCGCGAGCTTCCCGAAGCCGACACGGTGGCCCAGTTCCGGAGCGCACCGGCGAAGATTGACGGGACCGACGTCTTCGTCAGCGCCGTCGACCCGAAGGACCTGGCCGAGACCTTCGACCTGCCGATGATGGGCGCCGTCGCCTCCATTCTTCGCCCCGGGACGATCCTGGTCGAGGAGCAGACAGCCGAGCGCGAGGGCTACCAGGTCGGCGACATGATCCCGATGGAGTTCCAGGGCGGCACGGTCAGGCTCGAGATGTCCGCGGCCTTCCCGCGAGGTGGCCTTCCGGCCAGCTACCTGGTGACGTTCGACACGCTGAAGCAGGGTGGTCTCAAGCCGCTCGACTCGACGCTCTTCATCACGAAGAAGCCCGGCGCCGCCGATGACGACCTCCGGGCGGCGGTCGAGGAGATCACCAGCGAGAACCCGCTGGTGACGCTGAAGGACCCGCAGGAGTTCGCCGACGAGCTCAAGCAGCAGATCAACTACTTCCTGTACTTCATCTACGCGTTGCTCGGCCTGGCCGTCATCATCGCTGTGCTGGGCATCATCAACACGCTGGCGTTGTCGGTGATCGAGCGCACGCGCGAGGTCGGGCTGCTGCGTGCGGTCGGGCTCAGCCGGCGGCAGCTGCGCCGGATGGTGCGACTGGAGTCGGTGGTGATCGCTGTGCTGGGCGCGGTGCTCGGAGTCGTGATGGGCATCGCCTTCGGGGTCGCCCTGCAGCGGGCGATCGCCGACCAGGGCCTCGAGGTGCTGTCGATCCCGTGGCTGCAGCTGGGCATCTTCGTCGTGCTGGCCGCGATCTTCGGGGTACTGGCGGCGGTGCTGCCGGCCCGCCGCGCCGCCAGGCTGGACGTGCTCAAGGCCATCACCACCGAGTGACCCGGCCGCCTGTGGATGACGATTTCCCGGTACGTCGGACCGCTGATAATCTGGTCGCGTTGGCCTGGCACGCTGCCGGGTCACAGCGCGTGGGCCCGAGCGTCGTATACCGGGCTGCGTGCCCTCCTGTCACGGAGAGACCGTGACCGCCGAGTCCACAGGAGGTGGATGTCGCTCATGCGTAACTACGAGCTCATGGTCATCCTCGACCCCGATCTCGAGGAGCGTACTGTCGAACCGTCGCTCGAGCAGTATCTCAACCTCGTTCGCCAAGACGGCGGCAGCGTCGAGTCCGTCGACGTGTGGGGCCGCCGTCGGCTCGCCTACGAGATCGACAAGAACGCCGAGGGCATCTACGCCGTCGTCGCATTGTCGGCCGAACCGGCTACGGTCTCAGAGCTAGACCGGCAGCTCGGGCTGAACGAGTCGGTGCTGCGCACCAAGGTCATGCGACCAGAACTCCGCTGATCGCCCGATCAGCGAGACGCCAGACCGATTCCCCCGGTCGTTCTCCACCGAACCGATCCGACTTGGGAGGCTGCCATGGCAGGCGAAACCACGATCACGATCATCGGCAACCTCGTCGATGACCCCGACTTGCGATTCACCCCGTCCGGGGCTGCGGTCGCCAACTTCCGCATCGCCTCGACCCCGCGTACGTTCGACCGGCAGAACAACGAGTGGCGCGATGGCGAGACGCTGTTCATGACCTGCTCCGTGTGGCGCCAGGCGGCAGAGAACGCTGCCGAGTCGCTGCAACGCGGCATGCGCGTCATCGTCACCGGCCGGCTCAAGTCGCGCAGCTTCGAGACCCGCGAGGGCGAGAAGCGCACGGTCTTCGAGATCGACGTCGACGAAGTGGGCCCGAGCCTGCGCAGCGCCACCGCGAAGGTCACCAAGGCGAGCCGCTCTGGCGGTTCCGGCTCCGGCGGTGACAGCGGCGGCGGCGGCAACTCCGCCACCACCAACGACCCGTGGGCCTCCGCCCCAGCCGGTCAAGGCGGGGGCCAGCAAGGCGGCGGCAACGACCCGTGGGCGTCGTCGAGTTCGACCAGCCGCGGCGACGATCCGCCGTTCTGACCGAGTACGCCGAAGCGGGCGCCTGATCGAGTACGCCGACGTGCGCCACCAACATAAGCCGTCCATAGCCATCCACAACCGTCCACACCAACGAAACACCCCAGAACGCTGACCATTCCGGCAGCTTTGCCGGGCTCACGAGAGGGAGCACCACAATGGCCAAACCAGTCGTGCGCAAGCCGAAGAAGAAGGTGTGCGCATTCTGCAAGGACAAGGTCACCTACGTCGACTACAAGGACACCCCGCTGCTACGGAAGTTCATCTCCGACCGCGGCAAGATCCGCGCCCGCCGGGTCACCGGCAACTGCGTCCAGCACCAGCGCGACGTTGCGATGGCGATCAAGAACGCCCGTGAGATGGCGCTGCTGCCCTACACGTCGACCGCCCGCTGAGAGGAGTCACGATGAAGCTCATTTTGACGCAGGTCGTCTCCGGCCTCGGCGCACCGGGTGACGTGGTCGAGGTCAAGGATGGCTACGGCCGCAACTACCTGCTGCCGCGCGGCCTTGCGATGCGTTGGAGCCGTGGCGGGGAGAAGCAGATCGGCTCGATCAAGAAGGCCCGCTCGGTTCGCGATGTCCGCGACCTAGGGCACGCCGAGGAGATCAAGAACCAGCTCGAGGCGCTTTCGGTGCGGCTGCCCGCCCAGGCCGGAACATCTGGCCGTCTCTTCGGCGCCGTCACGGTGGCCGACATCGTCGACGCCGTGAAAGTCTCCGGTGGGCCGGACATCGACAGGCGCCGCATCGAGGTCGGCAACCCGATCAAGACGGTCGGCGCCCACCGGGTCAAGGTCAAGGTGCACGACGAGGTCACCGCGAGCCTCGCCCTCGACGTCGTCGCCACCACCTGACCCGCGACGGTAGGGCCCGCCCACGCGCGCCGGGCGGCTGCTCATTCGTCTGTGGCGGCACGGCACGAAAGCCCCTCGATTCCGCGGACGCACCGGGTCAGCCGACTCGTCTGCGGCGGCACGGCGCGAAAGCCCCTCGATTCCGCGGACGAACCCCTGACTCCGAGGTGGGATCTGCCTTGTATACATGGCAGATGGCCTGTCTACAAGGCAGATCTGCCCTGCAGACTGTGGGTTTGCCTTGTAGACACGGCGAGTCGCACGGTCGACGCCCTGACTGCGTCGTGGAGGACGGAATCCTGCCGGCCGCCCGGTCAGCCGCGAGTGTTCGGCCACTTGCCGGGCGCCGTTCACGTGCCCTCGATTCAGCGACGAGCGGACGGTCGTCTGGACGGAGCGGCGCCGAGGACGAGCCAGCGGTCGCCGCGTTCCCGCCACACGAGCGTCGCCATCCGCGCCAGCATGAAGCCGGAGAACGCCCACCACAGCCAGACCAGCCCGCCGCCCACCCACAACACCGTCAGCGCCAGCGGCAAGAACGCGACCAGGTTGACGACGCCCGCCCACGCCAGATAGCGGCCGTCGCCTGCGCCGATCAGCACCCCATCGAGCACGAATACGATCCCCGACACCGGCTGGTGCAGCGCCGCGACCAGCAGCACCGTCGAGAGCAGCGCCTGAACTTCGGTGTCGGGAGTGAACAGCGGTACGACGAGAGGGCGCGTCGCGGCGAGCAGCACACCGAGGCCGACGCCGCCGACCAGCCCCCACCACATCATCCGACGGGTGGCCGCGCGAGCCCCCGCCGCGTCCCCAGCGCCCAGGAGCCGGCCGGTGATGGCCTGCCCCGCGATGGCGATCGCATCGAGGGCGAAGGCGATGAACGTCCAGATCGTGAACGCGACCTGGTGCGCGGCCACCGACTCGGTCGAGATCGACGCCGCCACATAGGTGGCGACGAGCAGGGCGGCGCGCAGAGTCACGGTGCGCACGATGAGCGGCACCCCTCCGCGCCAAGCGGCCACGACACCGGGCCGGTGCGGGGCCAGCGGGGCGTCGTACCGGCGAGCGCCCCGGATCACCACCCACACCAACACGACTGCGGCGCTGCCCTGGGCGACCAGGGTGCCGATGGCGGAGCCGGCGATGCCCCAGCCGAAGCCGTACACGAAGAGCAGGTTGAGCGCGATGTTGACGAGGTTGGCGAGCACCGCGACGACGAGCGGGGTGCGAGTGTCTTGCAGGCCGCGGAGCACGCCGGTGGCGGCGAACATCAACAGCAGGGCGGGGATGCCGAAGACGGCGATCCGCAGGTAGATGACCGCGAAGTCGCGGACCGCCGGCTCGGGGGAGAACCCGTCGACGATGGCCGGGATGACCGCGAACGTCACCGTCGCCACCATGGTGCCGATAACCAGGGCCAGCCAGACGCCGTCGATGCCAGCCGCCAACGCCGCCCTGCGGTCGCCGGCACCGAGGTTGCGTGCGACGGTCGAGGTGGTCCCGTAGGCGAGGAAGATGAACAGCCCGATCGCGGTCTGTACGACGACACCGGCGATCCCGAGCGCGGCGAGCTGGGCCGTGCCGAGGTGGCCCACGATGGCGGCGTCGGTGAGCAGGAACAGCGGTTCGGAGATCAGCGCGGCGAAAGCCGGGAGCGCCAGCCGCGCGATCTCCCGGTCCAACGCCCGTCTACCGACCGGTGCCGGAGTCGCGTCGGTTGACTTCATCGCGTCCATCCTGCCTGCCGGGACGGCCGGACGGGCAGGCAGGCGTAGCCGGTCGCCAGCGTGTCGCAGCCCGTGTCGACACTCTTTCTTGTCTCCACACCTCTGTATGGCGTTGCCGCAGGTCAGAGGCGCTGTGAGCCCAGCTCACGCGACATGATCCACAGAGGTATACCCAGCCTGTGCACTTTCCCGGGCATCTTCTCCACAGGCACGGAGCGGTTCTCTACAGGGCCTGTTGACGAGCAGGTACCGCTCGCCGCGATGCCCCCGTAACGTCTCCTCGGTCGCGCCAGGGCCCGGCTGTCGGTGGCGGGCCCTAGCATCGCCGAGGTGGGTAGTCCGCAGTGGGTCGAACGTCAGGTGAGGAGCGCCATTGAGCATCGCCGAGTTCCACGGTCCACAGGCTGTCCACGACGACGACTACGGCCGCAGCGCGCCGGCTGCCCGCACCCCTCCGCAGGACGAGCACGCCGAGCAGTCGGTGCTCGGGTCGATGCTGCTGAGCAAGGACGCGATCGCCGACGTGGTCGAGGTGCTGCGCGGAGGCGACTTCTACCGGCCGGCCCACGAGCTGATCTTCGACACCGTCTTGGACCTGTACGGCCGCGGTGAGCCGGCCGACGCGATCACGGCCTCGGCCGAGCTGACCCGGGCCGGCGACCTCGCGCGGGTCGGCGGGGCGCCGTACCTGCACACGCTGGTGGCGGGCGTGCCGGT
>JACCUS010000146.1 GCA_013811715.1 Nocardioidaceae bacterium | reverse complement strand
CCACCGCTGGGGGGGAGAACCCCGTCGGATCCGTGTCCTACAACACCCTCTTTGCGGTCGGGTTGCTTCTCTTCGTCATAACCCTTCTCATCAACCTGATCAGTATTGCGCTGGTTCGACGACTTCGGGAGGAGTACTGATGACTACTCTCGAGGCTTCCTCACGTATCGACAGCAGCAGACGCCGAAGCCACGATCGCAACCCGGCCTCAATGATCTTCCTTGTGCTGCTTTGGCTGTCACTCGCCTTCGGTATCCTGGTCCTGTTCGCGTTGATCATCGACACCTTCATTCAGGGCGCAAGCCGCTTGGACGCCAACCTGTTCACCGAATACAACTCGACAATCAACGAGGATACGACCGGTGCACGAGCGGCGATCCTCGGCACCGCGTGGGTGATGGGGGCTACCGGTGTAATGGCCGTTCCGATGGGAATCGCGGCTGCCGTCTACTTTGAGGAGTTCGCCGACAAGCGGCGGTGGCACAACCGAGTGCTCGAAGTCAACGTGCAGAACCTTGCCGCTGTGCCTTCCGTCATCTACGGCCTGTTGGCCGTCGCCGTGATGGCGCTGCTGGGCTTCAAGAACGACGACATCGTTTTGGCCGGTGCCGTTGCGTTGTCGCTGCTCATCCTGCCGGTCCTGATCATCACCACCCGAGAGGCGCTACGTGCGGTGCCCCGTGAGATCCGCGACGGGTCGCTCGCCCTCGGCGCGACGCAATGGCAGACCACGTGGCGACAGACGCTGCCAGCCGCCGTACCTGGCATCGCGACCGGAACAATCATCTCCCTCTCGCGCGCGATCGGCGAAGCCGCTCCGCTGCTGATGCTCGGGGTGCCCCTCGGGATCTACGTGGACCCAGACGGTCTACTGGCAACCTTCACGGCGTTGCCATTGGTGATCTTCCAGTGGAGTTCGGATTCGCAAGACGAGTACGAGGTTGCCGCCGCGGCCGCCATTATCGTACTTATCGTGATGGTGCTCATGCTCAACGGGCTCGCCATCTACATCCGCAATCGTTTCCAACGCAGTTGGTGAGGACCCCATGGCGACGTACAGCACTTCGGCCCCAGAGAAGGAGTCGGTTGAGCAGCCGACCAACTCACTCCTCGCGGCGCACGGCAAGGCCGACCGTGAGCTGCCAACCGAGCCCCACTCGATCATGGAGTGTGTGGATCTGAACGCCTTCTATGGGAGTTTCCACGCTGTCCACGACGTCAACCTGACCTTCGGAGAAGGCGAGGTCACGGCACTCATCGGCCCTTCGGGATGCGGTAAGAGCACAGTGCTGCGCTGCCTCAACCGGATGAACGACCTGGTGGCAGGCGCTCGGATAGAGGGTCAGGTCATTTATCACGGGACCGATATCTACGGCTCCCGGGTCGACCCGATCGAGGTGCGTCGACGCATCGGCATGGTGTTCCAGAAGCCGAACCCGTTCCCGAAGTCGATCTACGACAATGTCGCCTACGGGCCCCGGGTGACCGGCATGGAGGTCGAAAGCCTGGACCAACTCGTCGAGGAGGCGCTTCGTGGTGCGGCCCTATGGGACGAGGTGAAGGACAAGCTCAAGGACAGCGGCATCGGTCTTTCCGGTGGTCAACAGCAGCGGTTGTGCATTGCCCGGACCATAGCAACCCGTCCCGACGTGATCCTCATGGACGAGCCTTGCTCGGCACTGGACCCGATCGCGACCTCGCGGATCGAAGACCTGATGATGCAGCTGCGCGACGAGTTCACCATCATCATCGTCACGCACAACATGCAGCAGGCTGCGCGGGTGTCTGACCGGACCGCGTTCTTCACGGCGAAGCCGGACGAGACGACTGGAAACCGCACCGGCCTGCTGGTCGAGTTCAACACGACCTCACACATCTTCTCCAACCCCACTGACAAACGCACCGAGGACTACATCTCGGGAAGGTTTGGTTAGCCGCCCTACCTGCGCTGGCAAAGGGCTGCCCACACCTCCGCGCCCACGAGCGCCGTGTCCGGGAGCCCGTGGCGGGCCTTGAACTCGATCACCTCGGCGGCAGTACCGCGACCGAAGTAGCCGTTGCGCCAGGCCGGCGGCAGCTCCAACGAGACCTGTAGCGCGTACACAGCCCGGCCCGCGTCTCTCCGGTGCAGAGTCGGCGACCCTGCCTCGTCGCACCCCCATTGCGCGGCTTGCGCGGCAGTCCAGGAGGGAACGTTGAGGACTCGGGTAGACGGCATCAGGCTCGCCCACGTTGGCTTGTCGAGCGCGCCGGTGCGTGGCAGGTCATGCCGGCTCTGGTAGCCCAGGACGGCGGTGCGAGTCGCCCTGCCGAAGGAGCCGCTCTGCTGGATCCCGAGCAGCCGCTGGCCGGTGGCGACGTACTCGCCGCTGCTGCCGAGCCAGCCGAATGGCTGGGTCGAACTCCGTGGGGGCAGCGCGGGCGCCGGGCAGGGGCGGATGCGTGGCTGGGGTGTCGGCACGGTCGCCGGCTGTCCCTCGAACAGCTGGCAGGTGCCGTAGTCGCTCGGCCAGACGCGGCCGGTCCAAAACGAGGTGTGGGCGCGGGCGCCGTTCCACGACAGCGAGATGTGGATGTGGCTGGCGTGCGGGTCGTAGCCGGTGTAGTCGCGCCACCCGGGGCTGTACGACGACCAGATCTCGCGGTTGTAGATCACATACATGACGCCGAGCCGACTGGCCATCTCACCTGGCGCGCCGCTAGGCACGCGGCCGGTCAGCCAGCCCAGGAAGTCGGCCGCCGCTCGGCTGTCGGCGCGGTTGCCGACGTCGAGCATCCAGTCCCAGGCGCGGCCGTCCTTGTGCTCGGAGGTGCCGCCGTACGCGCAGCTGCGGGCGTACGCCGGACTGAGGCCGCCGCGGCCGTAGGTGTCCAACGCCAGCCTGCGCAGCTTCACGATCCCGCGCGACGGCTTGGCCGTGCAGGCGAGCTGCGGCTGGTACCCGGCGGCTGGGTCGAGCTCCTTGCCCCATCTGGCGGGGGCGGGGAGGCCGTCGGGGTCGGCCGGGAAGCTCAACGGCGCGAGGGTCGGGCCGGTGAGCTGGCGCGCCGCTTGTGCCTGTACGCCGGTCGTGAGCATCGGCACGGCGAGGAGCGCGCCAAGGAGGGCCACGATGGCGAGTCGGCTGCGGAGGGGCTGCGAAGTCACGGAGAGGGCCTTTGGGTGCGGCTACGGGCACGCTCGGTGAGTGCGTCGTCACCCAGTGTGATCGAACCCTCGCGGTCAGCGCAGCGGTTTCACCAGATCCCGTCCTTATGGCTGAATGTCGGGGCCATGCGTCGGGCGAGTCTTCAGCCATAAGCGCGGAGGAGGGGCTCGGCTTCGGAGCCCCTCCTCCATGGTCTCGGCGGCGTCGCCGTCAGCGGACCACGCGGAGCCGCACCCCGAAGCTGCCGCCCACCACGTCGCCGAAGGCCGTGCTCCCAACGGACCGGATGCCGCGCCCGTCCTTGCGCAGCGACAGGTAGTCCAGCACCTCGTCGTTACGTGGCGCGCCCTGGATCTTGGCCAACAGCTCCGGGAACGACCCTGCCCGCAGAGACGAGCGGACGTCGGCTCCGCCGCGGACTTCAAGGGCGCCTCGAGCGCCGACAGTGCGGCGCGGCACCTGGACCGCCAGACCCACCGTGCGGTCGCGACCGGTCTCGCCGACCCGTGACAGCACCGCACGCAGCCGCAGCAGCTGGCCCGGGTTGACCGAGAGCCGTTGACGCCTCTCGAGCGTCACCCAGTGCCCACCCTTCCTCAGCCGGAGCTTGGAGATCTGGTACTCGCGGTAGTCCTGATCCAGCAACGCCCGGAACGACACGTCGGTGATCGTGACGTCCTCGAACTGGTTCTGCGCCACGCGGTACAGCCGCTCCCACGAGTCGAAGATCGTCTCGAAGGTGATGTCGCTCTCGCTCGCGTAGCGGTCCACCACCGAGAACTCGAAGAGGTCACCGTTCGCGCGCTCGCCCTCCACGGTCATCCGCAGCCTGGACGAGCCG
This sequence comes from Nocardioidaceae bacterium, assembly GCA_013811715.1. GTDB lineage: Bacteria > Actinomycetota > Actinomycetes > Propionibacteriales > Nocardioidaceae > JACCUS01. Next base: position 1,381 of record JACCUS010000146.1, on the reverse strand, counting down.
CCGCGAATACCGTCGTACACCACGTCCAGGTTGGCCAGCAGCGCGAACACACCGATCTCCGGTACGGCGTCCTGCAGGCTCACGTGGGTCGTGCCGTCCCGCGAGCGCCCCTCGGTGGACTCGGCATGGGAGGTGATCTCGGCCGACTCCGGCGGATCCCCGATCACACCGCGGAGCCCGGCCAGCCGGTCGTCGGTGATCGTCCCGACAGGTCCGGTCAGGTTTGCCACCTTGAAGGGGAACAGCGTTGGGTCCTCCTGGATGTAGATCGCGTCGGCGCCGTGCATGTTCAACGTGGTGGGCCCGCTCCAGAAAAGCGGGTGCCCCCAGGCGATCACCTCGTCGCCGCACACGGCGGTCGCGGTGCCGACACCGCCCGCGGTGAGGTCGCCGTACGACACTGTCGCTCCGAGGTTGCCGCCGGCGACGATCTGCGTTGCTGGCGCGTCAGCGGAGACCGCACCGGTCCGATAGAGGCGGACCCCGTCGAGATCGAGCGCGTCGGCGGCTTGCCGCATGCGCTTGGCGCTGCCCATCCCGGAGATGCCGAACGGGATCGGCAGCCGGTCGAGTCCGGCGTCGGCCTCCGCGGTCGTGGCCGCGCCCATGTCGACGATCCGGTCGGCGGTGCGGTCGGGGAGCGCCACGTGGTCGGCGCCCTCGGCCTTACGCAGAGCCGCCTGCGCCGTCGCGCTGGAGGGCGCGTTGTCGAGCAGCGCCTGCATGTCGGCCGCCGGCGTCACACCGGCGACCCGCGACGGCCCGAACGCCAGGCCGTAGGAGACCGCCCCGATCAGGCTGCCATCGTCGGCGTACACCGGGGAGCCGGACATGCCGGCCCAGATGCCGCCGACCCGACGGATCTCGGGGGAGGTCAGCCGGACCAGGATCATGTCGAGCCCCGGCGCGATGCCGTCGTTCAGTACGCCCAACACCTTGCCGGTGAACGGGTCGGGTGTCGTGCCCGCGCTGACGGTCAGGCCGTGAACCAGTTGGTCCCTGGCCAGGTCCGCGATCGGGTACGCCGGCGGGCAGGCCGGGTCGGGCGCGGACTGTGCCGTCGTTGGTGCCGCAAGAGTGCTCGCGACGATGGCGACGGTGCCGAGTGCAACCCCGGCCAGTGTCTGTTTGTTGCCGCGTAGGCGGCGGTGGATGGGTCGAGCAAGCATGGTTCCCCCTGCTGTTCGGCGGTCCGAGCTCCGCGCGGTGAAGGGTTTGCGCGATTGCGCAGCCCCACGAGTGCGACGGCTTGCTGACCTACCCGAGAGGGGTTCACAGCGCTGCTGTCGATGTGATAGTACGCCCGATTGTCAAGCGCGGAGTGCTTTCGGCGAGGATGCTCGGAGCGAGTCTGGTTGCGGTCAGACGTGCCGAGTCAGTC
>JACCUS010000087.1 GCA_013811715.1 Nocardioidaceae bacterium | reverse complement strand
CAAGACCGACCAGCCCGGCACCGGGTTCCTGGAGCCGGGAGCGGACGTCCCCACCGGGTTCGACATCGAGGTCGCCAAGTACATCGCCGGGCAGCTCGGCTTCTCCGAGGACCAGATCGCATGGGAGGAGACGGTCTCCGACAACCGCGAGCCGTTCCTGGAGAACGGGACCGTGGACCTGGTGGCCGCGACGTACTCCATCACCGAAGAACGCCTGGCCATCGTGGGGCAGGCGGGGCCTTACTACGTGACCGGCCAGCAGCTGCTGGTCCGTGAGGAGGACAAGGAGAAGATCACCGGTCCGGACGACCTCGGAGGCGTCAGCGTGTGCTCGGTGACCGGCTCCACTTCGCTAGAGACCGTGCAGCAAGAGTACGGCGCAAAGCCCAAGCCGTTCGACACGTATTCGGCGTGTGTGCGCCAGCTGCTGAACGGGACCGTCGACTCGGTGACCACCGACGGCGCGATCCTGCTGGGCTTCGCCGCGCAGGATCCGGAGAACCTCGAGGTTATCGGGCCGGTCTTCAGCGAGGAGCGTTACGGTGTCGGCTACTTCCCGCCCGATGACACCGCCACCTGCCAGTTCATCACCGACGCGATCCAAAGCATGTACGACGACGGGTACTGGAAGAAGGCCTTCGAGTCGACTCTCGGCGAGGCTGGCGTGGAGACCCCGGCTCCACCGGAGCCGGACCCCTGCTCCTGACGCATATCCGTGGCTGGCGCGCCGATGACCAGTGCGCCAGCCACGTCGCATCCGCCTGAAAGGCCACCGGTATGGATGTACTGCGGCAGATAGACGACATGCTGCCGAGGATCTTGGACGGCTTCACCGTCACGGTCAGGCTGGCGGTCCTGTCCCTGGTGCTCTCCACGATTATCGGCACGGCGCTCGCCAGCATGCGTGTCTCCCCGGTCGCCCCGCTTCGCGCGTTCGGCACGGCGTACGTCAACGTCTTCCGCAACACGCCGCTCATCGTGTTGTTCATCTTCGTGGTGGAGGGCTTCCCCCAGCTCGGCATTCAGCCGAAGCTCGCACCACTCGGCATGGACGTCTTCGAGATGTACGCCGTCATCGCGCTCTCGGGCTACACCGCCGCGTTCGTCTGTGAGGCCGTCCGGTCCGGTATCAACACGGTGGCCGCCGGTCAGGCGGAGGCCGCGCGGGCAATCGGCCTGACGTTCGAGCAGACACTGCGGGAGGTCATTCTGCCGCAGGCCTTCCGGGCGGTGGTCCCGCCCCTCGTCAGCGTCTACATCGCCTGCACCAAGAACTCCGCCATCGCCGCCGCGTTCGGCGTGCTCGAGGCGACCGCCCAGCTGAGCTCGCTGATCGAAGACTTCCCCGGGTCGGTGTACCTGGCCTTCTTCCTCATCGCCGCGGGCTACATGGTGCTCGTGTTCGTCCTTGCGGGGGTGTCGGCTCTGGTCGAACGGCGTTTTGCGGTGTCTCGATGAGCCAGGTGCTGCTATACGACATCCCCGGGCCTCGCGCCCGGGCACGGCACCGGATCTACGCCGTACTCGGCGGTCTCTTCGTGCTCGCCGTCCTCGCCGCGGCCGGCTGGAAGCTGTGGGACGCGGGCGCCATCACCGGTGAGACGTGGACGTTCTTGAACGAGCCGTTGATCGTCGAGGACCTGCTCGGCGGGCTGGTGCGCACCTTCGAGGCGGCGGCGCTGGCGATCGGCCTCGCCATCGTCTTCGGCGCCGTCTTCGCGGCCGGCCGGCTCTCCGGCCACAGTGTCATCCGATGGCCGAGCACACTGGTCGTGCAGTTCTTCCGGGCGACACCTGTGCTGCTGCTGATCCTCTTCCTGTTCTTTGCCTACGGAAGCACGCTCGGCGCATTCGGCGCCCTGGTCGTCGCGCTCACGCTGTACAACGGCTCGGTCCTGGCCGAGATCTTCCGCGCGGGTCTGCTCGCCGTTCCGCACGGGCAGTCCGAGGCGGCGTACGCCGTGGGGCTGCGTAAGTTGCAGGTCACCACGCTCATCTTGGCGCCGCAGGCCGTCCGCACGATGCTGCCGGCCATCATCAGCCAGTGCGTGGTCGCGTTGAAGGACACCGCCCTGGGGTACGTGATCGGGTCTGGCGAGATCGTCTACGAGGCCAAGCAGATCTTCAGATCCCCGTTGTACAACAACCCGATCCCGGTAGCGATCACCCTGGCTGTCATTTTCATCATCATCAACTACTCGCTCTCGAAACTCGCCCAGTATCTCGAGCGGCGACTCTCCCGTCGAGGCGAGAAGGCTGTCGACGCGGCAGCCTACGAGTCGGGCATGGGTGGCGCCGTCGCCTGATTCGGCGTCAGGCAGTGGCGATGAAGCCGAGCAGGTCTTGGCGGGTGAGTACGCCGATCGGCTTGCCGTCCTCCTGCACCAGCACCGC
>JACCUS010000218.1 GCA_013811715.1 Nocardioidaceae bacterium | reverse complement strand
GCCGTGGAACTGACGGCACCCACATTCTCGCCTTGAACGGTGGCCGGGGCATTCTGTAGCGCGTCTACTTCCTCGCGGTGGCGGCGGCGCTGTTCCTTCAGTTGTGTCGACAGCGCACGGATGGCGGTTGTGCTCGATGGGGCGTCCTCAGCCGTCTTGACCTCGCGTCCTTGCAACCAGACGTTGTCGTCGTCCATCGGGGTGCGTACTTGGTGAGGAATGCCGCCTTGCGCTGTTCGACAAGCCGCTCGGTGTCGGTGAGCTGACGGCGCAGCTCGACAAGGGATCCCTGCGCATCGGCCCCTCGTTGACCACCGGTCGGCACCGCGGCGCCATCCACCTCGGGCGTGGCGTTGGGGCAGACTACGGTCATGGCCGAAGACTTCGTCGTGGCCCGGAACCCCGACCCCGATTCGACGCTGCCCTTCCTCGTCAGGCTTCCGCTAGGGCACCTCGGCGTCGTACTCAAGGCCAGGGAGACTTGGCCGCGCACCAGCAAGGTCTACTGTCACCGGGCCGAGGAGTGGCCGGGTGACCCGGAGGTCGTCGAGCGGGTGCCTGTGCGGTCGTGTGTACGACGCGGCGGCGCCATCGACCTCGTCTTGGATCGGGGACGGGAGAACCGATCGCAGTTCGTGTTCACCCGGATCCGCGGCGGACGGGAGGCGATCTTCTGGCAGTCCGCGCGCACCGCCAAGCAGGCTCGGCCCAACGTGTCACTGCCGCAGGCGCGGGCGTCAGGGGTCGCCGACCTCGACATCGCGGTCGACTCGCACGAACGCTACGCGTGGAAGTTCAGCCAGCAGCAGGCGCGCACGTCGAAGCGGGGGTTGCCGGTCGGCGACTACGCCGTCGAACACGACGGACGGGTCGTCGCCGCGGTCGAGCGCAAGAGCCTGCCCGACCTCGTGGCCGCCCTCACCAGCGGGAGGCTGCGGTTCTCGCTCGCCGAGCTCGCCTCGCTGCCCCGTGCGGCTGTCGTCGTGGAGGAGCGGTACTCAGACGTCTTCAAGCTCGAACGCGTACGGCCGTCAGTCGTCGCCGAGGGTCTCGCCGAGTGCCAGGTCAGGTGGCCCACCGTCCCGATCATCTTCTGCGAGACGCGAGCCCTCGCCCAGGAGTGGACGTTCCGCTTCCTCGGGGCGGCGCTCGTCGCCGCACGCGACGACGACGCGGGTGCGTTGTTGGAGAAGAGTCTCCCTGCGGCCGGCCCGCTGATCCCGGCCGACCCCACCGCTGCCGACGTACGGCGATGGGCGCTCGACCACGGCCTCGCCGTGTCGGATCGGGGCCGGCTCCGGCCGGAGATCTGGGCTGCCTACCGGGTGCGTCACTCATCGGGGATGGGTGGCTCCCCGTCAGGTGCGTCAGGCTGAGAGTCGGGAGCGCAGGAGTTCCTTGCCCTGTTCGCCGCCCTTGCGGCTCTCCGCCTGGGCTCGTCGGAAGAGGCCGGCCGCCTCCGCGTCGTTGTCGCGCTCGGCGTCTTGGATGTAGGCCTCCAGGCGCAAGGCGTTGCTCAGGCATGCCTCGGTGAACCAGATGAGGTTGTAGTCCTTGTCTTTGGTGCCGGTGACTTGGCCGGTCTCGCTGCTGCTGGTCATGGGCTCCTCCGTGCTTGGTTGGACGGGTTACCTCTCTGGCGTACCCACCGCCTGCCACAACATGCAGTGCAAGTCGCAGCCGCTCCACAGGACCGTCTCAGCGCTCAGAACGCGGCGAGGAAGTCGGCGTACCGCTCCTCGAGCCTCGCTATGTCGGGTCGGGTCTGTCGACCGGTAGGGGCCACGATCGTGCGCTTGTCCATCTCCTGCAGCCCGTGCCTGAGCATCGGGCCGTCGATCTCGGCGAGGATGTCTGCGCGAATGTGCACCACGAGGTTGGGCCGCACCCCAAGGATGTGCCGGTCGTACGCCGCGTGGTGGATCTTGCACATGGCGATCCCGTTGGGCACCACGGGATCGCCGTGCGGCTTGCCGTCGGCGATGATGTGGGCGGCGTCGAGCAGCCCTGCGTGCCCGAGCCGACACAGCGCGCAGCGCGACTTGTAGGCGTCGAGCACGCGAGCCCGGAACAGCGGCTGGTGCAGGCGCACCTTGTTGAGTGTCTCGATGTATCGCTTGGTGTCTGTGGCGAGGTCCTCGCCGGGTTTGATGAGGCGTTGTCCCTGGTCGACGGCGATCACGAACTGGAGCTCGTTGGGTTCGTCGCCGACGATCCAGACGGGATAGCGGGGGAGGTAGACGCCGGGAGCGACACCCACGAACCACATCAGCGCCAGCCCGTCGAGGTACGCCCGTCGCAGCGCCCGGTTCTCGGGGTGCAGAGGGTCGTCGCCGCGGTACTTGTAGCGGATCAGTCCGTCCTTGCCCTCGTCGTCGGCGTACGGCGGCGTCGCGCCGGGCTCGGTGAACACTGTGCGGATCGAGAGGGCGGCGTTCATGCCGGCCGGCTTGCGGATCCCGCGCTGGCGGTCCATCAGCGCAAGCCGGTGGCCTTCGTGGTGAAACTCGGCGAGGTCGGCATGAGT
>JACCUS010000013.1 GCA_013811715.1 Nocardioidaceae bacterium | reverse complement strand
CAGCCTGGATCATCGCGCGGCACGCCTTCGATCACGCCACCCCGTTCTTCGCACCGATCGCCGCGGTGGTGTGCCTTGGCACCTCTTACGGCCAACAGCTGCGGCGGGTGGCCGAGGTGATGGCCGGGGTGGCTATCGGGGTCGGGATCGGGGATCTGTTCGTCTACCAGTTCGGTAGCGGGGAGTGGCAGGTCGCGGTGGTGGTGGCGATCGCCATGTCGGCCGCCATCGTGCTGGACGCCGGCTCGCTGCTGGTCAGCCAGGCAGCTGTGCAGGCGATCGTGGTGATCACCTTGCTACCCGGGGGGGACGGGGGACTCGCCCGAGTGGGCGATGCGTTGGTCGGTGGTGGCGTTGCGCTGCTGGCGGCGACCCTCGTGCCAGGGGCGCCGCTGCGACGGCCGCGTGAAGCGGCCGCCGAGGCGACGATGGAGCTCGCGCGGCTGCTGCGGTCGGCTCGGCAGAACGCCTTCGACGTCGACGTGGACGAGGCGTCGGCCACCTTGGACCGGGCTCGCGAGACCGAGGCGTTGCTGGCCGACCTGCGCGAGGCCGCCGCCGAGGGACTCGACGTGGTGCACGCCTCGCCGTTCCGCCGTCGGTCCGAGCCGCACGTCCGCTCGATCGCCGAGGTCGTGGCGCCGCTGGACCGGGCCCTGCGCAACACCCGGGTGTTGATCCGGCGAGTGACGGTGAGCGCCCGCCTGGACGAGACGATGCCGCCGGACTACCTGGCGCTGCTGGACCAGCTGGCCGACGTCGCCGAGGCCATCGCGGCCGAGTTCGCCGCCGACCGGGCGCCCGACGCGGCTCAGCCGCGGCTCGTCGAGGTGGCCGAGCGGACAGCGGCCGCCAGCGAGCCGCTGACGCTCTCGGCGGCAGTCGTGCTCGGGCAGATGCGTTCGCTGGCGATCGACCTGCTGCAGCTCAGCGGCATGAGCCACCACGAAGCGGTGTCCTTCCTCCCTGCTCGGCCCTGATCCGCCCGGCTGACGTCCCGCCACAAGAGCGGTGTCGACGGATAGGTTGTGGGGCAATAGGGCGTTTCGATGCTCGACTCCACGGAGGTGACCGATGGCCGCGTCTCAGCTGCACGTCGACGACTCGATGCCGATGGGTGCGAACCTTGTTGACGGCGGCGCCACCTTCCGCGTCTGGGCGCCGGGTGCTGAGCACCTGTACGTCGCTCTGGGTGGTCCCGACGGCTACCAGCCCAAGCCGCAAGACGAACTCGTCAGGCAACCTGGCACTGGGCACTGGGCAGGGTTCTTTCCTGACGTCAGCGATGGATCCAAGTACCGGTTCTTTGTGGAGGGGCCAGCGGGATCGGGGCTCAAGCGCGACCCCTGGGCACGTGAGCTGGAGCTGAACGGGTACCCGAACTGTGACTGCATCGTCCGCGATCCCGACAACTTTCCGTGGCATGAGCAGGACTTCGAGGCTCCCCGGTTCGAAGACCTCGTTGTGTATCAGTTCCATGTCGGAGTCTTCTACGCGACGGACGGTCAGGGCGAGGATGCCCGACCGCACCGCGTCGCGAAGCTTCTCGACGCACTGGACCGCGTCGAGTATCTTGCCGACCTAGGCGTCACCGCGGTGCAGCCGCTGCCGTTTGTCGAGTTCCAGGGAGAGTGGAGTCTGGGCTACAACGGCACGGATCTCTTCTCCCCGGAGATGGACTATTGCGTCGGCTCCGAACAACTCGACGTTTACCTGGCGAAGGTGAACAACCTGCTGGCAAAGAAGGGATGCGCGCCGCTGACCTTTGCCCAGCTCGTAGGCCAGGTGAATCAGCTCAAGGCGTTCGTCGACATCTTCCATCTGTACGGACTCGCCGTGATAGCGGACGTCGTATACAACCATGCCGGTGGCAATCTTGACCCGCAAAGCATCGACTATTTCGATTTCGCCAACCACCCCGACCCAGGAGACAACCTCTATTTCTCAGATGCCGAGTGGGCTGGCGGAAGAGTTTTTGACTTCGCCCGGCCCGAAGTTCGGGCCTTTCTCATCGGCAACGCCTCCATGTTTCTCCAGGAGTACCACGTCGACGGGCTGCGCTTCGACGAGGTGAGCGTCATCGACGCCAACGGCGGGTGGTCGTTCTGTCAGGACCTCGCCAGGGTGATTCGAGAACGCACGTCGAACAAGATCCTGATCGCGGAGTACTGGGGCGAACACCGTTGGCTGGCCGTGTCGCCGCCTCCCGAGGGGATGGGGTTCGACATCGGTTACTCCGACGCGGTCCGTGACAGCGTGCGCGGTTTGCTCGCCCAGGCCGCCGGTGGTGCAACGGCATGGGTCGACCTCGGAGTGCTCCGGCAGGCATTGGACAAACCTTGGAGGGTTCCCTTTGCTCGGCAGGTCTACAACTGCGTCGAGAATCATGATTTCGTCCTCGATGCCGACGGAGATCACCGCAAGCCACGCATAGCGAGGTTGGCCGACCCGACCAATCCGCGGTCGTGGTACGCGCGCAGCCGCGCCCGAGTCGTCACGGGCTTGCTGCTCACGGCGCCGGGAGTGCCGATGCTGTTCATGGGCCAGGAGTTCCTCGAGGACAAGCTGTGGTCCGACAACCCGAACCGCACCGACTCGCTCATCTGGTGGGGCGGGCTGGAGGGTGGCGACGTGCACATGAGCGACTTCCACCGCTTCACCCGGGAGTTGATCTGGGCGCGTCGTCGCCACCCCGCGCTACGCAGCGATCCGATCAGTGTGTACTCGACGGATGATGCCAACCGCGTCGCAGCTTTTCATCGGTGGGTTCCAGATGTCGGTCGCGATGTCGTCGTCGTCGTCAGCCTGTCGGAATCAACGTTCGGCGA
>JACCUS010000007.1 GCA_013811715.1 Nocardioidaceae bacterium | reverse complement strand
TGCAGATCGGGAAGAGCCTGTCCAGCCTGCCGCCAGAATTCGCGGCACCGAACAGGTCGGAACGCAAGAGCGCCTCGCGTGCCCTCATCCAGTTGCGGTTGCCCTCGACGGTGTTGATCTCACCGTTGTGGGCGATGAACCGGTACGGGTGCGCCAGGGGCCACGACGGGAAGGTGTTGGTGGAGAACCGCGAGTGCACGACCGCGAGGGTCGTCTCCACCCGCTCGTCGGTCAGGTCTGGAAAGAACGCGCCGAGCTGGCTGGTGGTGAGCATGCCCTTGTAGCAGAGTGTGCGCGACGACAGCGATGGGAAGTAGGCGTCGGTGTCGTGCTCGGCGCGCTTGCGCAGACAGAAGGCCATCCGCTCCAGGGCCATGCCGAGGACCCGGCTGGATCCGGCCGCGACGACGAGCTGCTCGAAGGACGGCATGCAGTCGCGCGCGGTCCTGCCGAGCAGATCGGGTGCTGTAGGGACAGGACGCCAACCCACCACCCGCAGACCCTCGTCGAGCGCGATCGCGGTGATCCGCTCCTTGGTCGCCGCCACCTCGTCGGCGTTCCCGGGCAGGAACGCCGTCCCGACGGCGTAACCGCCCACGGGTGGAAGCTCGAAGTCGCAGACCTGCCGCAGGAACGAGTCGGGGACCTGGACGACGATGCCAGCGCCATCACCGGAGTCCGGCTCAGCGCCGGAGGCGCCGCGGTGGTCGAGGTTGCGCAGCGCTATCAATGCCTTCTCCACGATGTCGTGAGAGGCGATGCCAGTGAGCGTCGCGACGAAGGCGACACCGCAGGCGTCGTGCTCATGGCGTCCGTCGTACAAGCCCTGGGGCGGCGGGACAGCTCGCATGGCAGGTCTCCCGTCGTCGATCGTGGACCTCAGCAGTGGTACACGCGGGGGGCGCCGTTGGCCTGGTCGATGTTGTCGCGACAGTACACAAGCGTAACAACGTCGGTCAGCGTCTCAGCCACGACGTGAGACAGGGCGCTGGTAGAGTGGGCGATCGCCGCAACAGTCGCGCGGGAGAGTCCGATCTGCAGCACTCGGCGCCGAAGGGGCAACTCCTCCCCGGAACCTCTCAGGCCACCGGACCGCGCGTACCCGGCAGCTCTGGAGTGAGGCCCGCAACGCGGTAGCCGACACGACAGAGGGGAGGCACGAGCCCGCTTGAGCTGAGGAGCCCTTCGTGTCCGACCGCCCGTCCCTCACCGCCTTGGAGTCCGCCGCTCCCTTCGCTCGGCGCCACATCGGTCCAGATGCAGCCGAACAACAGCACATGCTCAGCGCACTCGGCAAGGAGTCGATGGACGAACTGCTGCAGGCCGCGCTGCCTGACTCGATCCGCCAGGCGAAGGGCCTCGACCTGCCACCGGCGCTGAGCGAGGTGCAAGCCTTGGCGGCGCTACGGGCAATGGCCGATCGCAACAGCCCACGCGCGCCGATGATCGGGCTCGGCTACTCCGGAACCATCACACCGACAGTCATCCGCCGCAACGTGCTCGAAGACCCTTCCTGGTACACCGCCTACACGCCGTACCAACCAGAGATCTCCCAGGGCCGGCTCGAAGCGCTGTTGAACTTCCAGACAATGGTGGGCGACCTCACCGGCCTTCCCACCGCGAACGCCTCACTGCTCGACGAGGGCACGGCGGCCGCAGAGGCGATGACGCTCGTACGGCGAGCCAACCGTAAGAACACCTCACGCCGGTTCATCGTCGACAAGGACGCGCTGCCACAGACGATCGCGGTGGTGCAGACCAGAGCCGAGGCGATGGGCATCGACGTCGAGGTGCGAGACGTCCACAGCGCCTTGCCGACAGACGACTTCGCCGGCGTCCTGATCTCCTACCCGGGGGCCAGCGGCCGGGTGGTCGACCCGCGTCCGGTCATCGAGGCCGCCCATGAGGCGGGCGCGCTCGCGGTCGTGGCGGCAGATCTGTTGGCGCTGACACTCCTCGAGGCGCCTGGAACGATGGGCGCCGACGTCGTGCTGGGGTCGAGCCAGCGTTTCGGGGTGCCGCTCTTCTACGGCGGGCCGCACGCGGGGTTCATGGCAGTGGCAGCAGGGCTCGAACGGCACCTACCCGGCCGCCTTGTCGGGGTGTCGGTCGACGCCCAAGGCCGCCCGGCTTATCGGCTGGCTCTGCAGACCCGCGAACAGCACATCCGCCGGGACAAGGCGACCTCCAACATCTGCACCGCTCAGGTGCTGCTGGCGGTGACGGCCTCGATGTACGCCGTCTACCACGGACCCAGCGGGCTGACCCATATCGCAGCGCGGATCCACCGCTACGCGAGTCTGTTGGCGCGAGCGCTGCGCGACGGCGGCCGCACGGTTCACCATGATGACTTCTTCGACACTGTCTCGGTCGCGGCTGCCGGAGACGCCGACGCCATTCGCCAGCGGGCGCGCGCCAACGGTGTACACCTGCTCGCGGACGGCGCCGATCGGGTGGGAGTCTCGTTGTCCGAGGTGACCACTCGTGCACACCTAGACGCCGTAATCGAGGCGTTCGAGCTGGCCCCGATCGACCTCGACGAGCTGGACGAGCGGGTGGACGATGCCCTACCCGGGCCGATGCGCAGGACCACAGCGTTCCTGACCCATCCGGTATTCAACTCGCATCGGTCCGAGACCGACCTGCTGCGCTACCTCAAGCGGCTGGCTGACCGTGACTACGCACTCGACCGGGGGATGATCCCGCTCGGATCCTGCACGATGAAGCTCAACGCCACCGCCGAGATGGAGCCCATGAGCTATGCCGGGTTCGCCGACCTGCACCCGTTCGCGCCGGCGGAGGACGCCACTGGCTACGGCGAGCTCGTCGGCGACCTCGAACGCTGGCTGGCGGAGGTCACCGGCTACGCCGAGGTCTCGATCCAGCCGAACGCCGGGTCTCAAGGTGAGCTCGCCGGGCTGTTGGCCATTCGCGCGTACCACCGGGCGCACGGCGACGGCGAGCGCGACGTCTGCCTGATCCCGTCGAGCGCGCACGGCACCAACGCGGCGTCGGCGGTGATGGCCGGGATGCGGGTGGTCGTGGTCAAGGCCACCGAAGACGGGTCCGTCGACCTCGACGACCTACGCGCCCGGTGCGAGACCCACGCCGACGACCTGGCGGCCATCATGGTCACCTACCCGTCGACCCACGGTGCCTTCGAGCACACCATCACCGAGCTGGGACAGGTCGTGCACGAGCACGGCGGCCAGGTGTACGTCGACGGCGCCAACCTCAACGCCCTGCTCGGCCTGGCGAAGCCGGGCGAGTTCGGCGGTGACGTGTCGCACCTCAACCTGCACAAGACGTTCTGCATCCCGCATGGCGGCGGCGGCCCGGGCGTCGGCCCGGTCGCGGTCGCGGCACACCTGGCGCCGTACCTGCCGAGCCATCCGATGCATCCCGACCCGCGGCGACGCGACGGGATCGGTCCGATCAGCGCCGCCCCCTTCGGCTCGGCCGGCATCTTGCCGATCTCGTGGGCCTACATCGCGATGATGGGTGAGGCGGGGCTGACCGAGGCGACGTCGGTCGCGGTACTGTCGGCCAACTACGTTGCGCACCGGCTGGGCGGCCACTACCCCGTGCTGTACAAGGGCCATGGCGGCCTGGTCGCGCACGAGTGCATCCTCGACCTGCGCGGGCTGACGAAGTCGAGCGGCGTCAGGGTCGAGGACGTGGCGAAGCGGCTGATCGACTACGGCTTCCATGCTCCGACGATGAGCTTCCCGGTCGCCGGCACGTTCATGGTCGAGCCGACCGAGTCGGAGAACCTGGCCGAGCTCGACCGGTTCTGTGATGCGATGATCTCGATCCGCGAGGAGATCGCCGCTGTCGAGGACGGCGGTGTGGCGCTTGCCGACAGCCCGTTGAGCTTCGCGCCGCACACCGCCGCAGTCGTGACTGGCGAGTGGGACCGGCCCTACCCGCCAGCGACCGGCGCCTTTCCGGCGGGGCCTTCGGCCGACAAGTACTGGCCACCGGTGAGTCGGATCGACCAGGCGTACGGCGACCGCAACCTCGTCTGTTCCTGCCCGGATCCCGCGGCCTTCGGCGAATGAGCGACGACCGGGTGCTCGACACCACGGCGGCACACCTGGACCACCTGCTGGCCGCCGAGCAGGCCTCGGCTCGGATGCCGTCGCTCGTGGCCGGTGTCGTCCGCCACGGGCGGCTGGTCTGGTGGACCGCACGCGGAGACGTCGTACGACGTGGCGAGGCGGCCGCGCCTGACCATCGGACCCAGTACCGAATCGGGTCGATCACCAAGACGATGACCGCCCTGCTGGTCATGCAGCTCCGCGACGAGGGTGCGATCGACCTCACCGACCGACTCGACCGACATCTGCCCGGAATCGGCTACGGCGACCGGACCATCCGAGCGCTGCTGGCCCACAGCTCGGGCATGCAGGCAGAACCGCCCGGCCCATGGTGGGAGCGGACCCCCGGTGTGACGTTCGCCGAGCTGACGAGCCGCATCGACGCCTCCACCGCGCCGTTGCCGGCCGGGCGGCAGCACCACTACACGAACCTCGCCTACGGCATACTCGGCGAGCTGGTGGCACGTAAACGAGCGACCACCTGGTGGGAGGCGATGCGCAGACATCTGCTGGACCCGCTGGAGATGGCCCGGACGAGCTACCTCCCCGAGCCGCCGGCGGCGGACGGCTTCAGCGTGCACGCCTTCGCAGGCACCCTCACCGAGGAGCCCGCACACGACACGGGTGCGATGGCGCCCGCCGGGCAGGTGTGGAGCACGGTCGAGGACCTCGCCAAGTACGCCGCCTTTCTCGCCGAGCCCGCTCCGGCGATAGTGCGCCCTGACACCTTGACCGAGATGACCACGATCTCGTCCGGCACTCCCGAAGAGGGGGTGGCATCGGGGTACGGGCTCGGCATCCGGCTGACCGCCGGCGGCGGACGCACCTTCGTCGGGCACACCGGGTCGATGCCCGGCTTCTTGGCCGGCCTGTTCGTGGATGGGAGCCGCAGGACCGGCGCCGTCTGCCTCGCCAACGGGACCGCCGGGCTGCGCTGTGAGGGCCTGCCGCTGGATCTGCTCGGCATGTTGGAGCGGCACGAGCCGAGCCTCGTCACGGCGTGGACGCCGACCAGGGAGGTGCCGGCCGGTGTGATGGACATCTTGGGGCTGTGGCACTGGGGAGAGGCCGCGCTCTTCCTCAGCTACGACGGCGCACAGCTGGCCCTGTCGAACCCCGGGGCTGCGCGACCGGCGTACCGCTACATGCGGGTCGGCGACGACGTCTACCGCGGGGTCAGCGGCTACCACACGGGGGAGACGCTTCGGGCTGTCCGCCGAGCGGACGGGTCGGTCTCGCACCTGGAGTGCGCGACGTTCGTCTACACCCGCGTTCCCTATGACCAGGAAGCGCCGATCCCGGGTGGATCACCGCGCTGACCCTGGACGCTAGCTAGTTGGCCTGGCTCACGCTCGACATGTTGAAGTCGGGGATGCGAACGGACGGTGTCGCCGTCCGGGGGAACTCGTCCCCCCACTCGCGGGAGAACGACCGCTGGGTCTGCCCCGCCTCGGTAAACCGCGAAAGCAGGTCGATCGGGCTCTCGTTGAACCGGAAGTTGTTGACGGCGCCCACCACCTCACCACCCTCGACCAGGTAGACGCCGTCTCGGGTCAGCCCGGTCAGCAGCAGGGTCTGCGGGTCGACCTGTCGGATGTACCACAGGCAGGTCAGGAGCAGCGCCCGATCCGAGGAGGCCGCGAGATCGTCGACCGAACCGCCCCCACCCTCGACGGTCAACACGAGGTTGTCGACCGGGGGAGTCAAGGGCAGCCCGGTCAGCTGTGAGGTGTGACGCGAGGTGGCCAGGGCGCGGAGGGTGCCGTCGCCGACCCAGTCCACCGGCTGCACCTGCAGGCCGTTGTCGAACACGCTCTCCACCGACGTGGACGCCGAGGTGGCGACGAACGGCAACGCGCTGAGGCCGGCCAGGTGCGGGTCTGAGTGCAGCCGGACGCCCGGTCTGGCCACTCGTTGACCGATCTTCGTGCCGCCACCGGGAGCGCTGAACACCGTCTGACCCTCGTGCGCGTCGCGGCCGCTGGCGACGAAGTAGGCGTACAGGGTGAGGTCTGCGACAGCGGCCGGCGGCAGCAGGGTCTCGTAACGGCCTGCGGGCAGCTCGATCTTGCGCGCCGCCCAGCCGATCCGACGGACCAGCTCGGCGTCAAGGGCCGGCACGCTGACATCGGAGAAGTCCTCCGTCGCCTGGCCGACCCAGGCCGACGTGGACAGGTCGGCTGGCTTGGCGGTCATGCCGACGTGGCCGGTCGGCTGTTCATGACGCAGCCGCAGCCCCGCGGAGGTGGCCAGGTACGTCGTCGTGAGCTCATGCTCGACGTACCCGTAACGCAGCTGGTCGGAGGCGCGGGCCTGCCCGAAGACCTGACCGAGGTCTCGCGCGAACTCCGCGAACACGTCGATGCCGGTGGTCGACGGCGGGCGGGCCCAATCGGTGGCTGCGGAGCCGGATGCGATGTCGGCGGCATCGTCGGCGGGCGCGGCCTCCCGTGCAACCGCCTCCGCGCGGGCGACCATGTCTGCCACCTGACCTGGCGTGGTGGCGGTTTGCGTGAGCACGCCGGCGCTCCTGCCTCGGCCGCCGTCGACGATGGAGACCACCGTGACGCGCAGCGAGGTCATGGCGCCGTTGGTCGTCAGCGTGTTGTTGGCCCAGCGCAGGTTGGCCGACGACGAATGCTCGAGCAACACGACGCAGTGGTCGGCGGTCGAGACGTCGAGGGCGTGGTCGACCAGGGCTTGGGGGGTCGGCATCTCAGCGTCCGGCTTCGGAGCTGGTGTTGAGGACACAGACATCGCGGAAGAGCGCGGACGGGCAGCCGTGACTCACCGGCGCGACCTGTCCCGGCTGCGCCTTGCCGCAGTTGAACGCTCCCTCCAGCCGCCAGGTGCCCTCCCCGCCCACCGCCTCCATCGAACCCCAGAAGTCGGTGGTGGTGGCCTGGTAGGCAACGTCGCGCAACTGACCGGCGAGCTCGCCGTCCCGGATCACGTAGAAGCGCTGGCCGGTGAACTGGAAGTTGTAGCGCTGCATGTCGATGCTCCACGACTTGTCGCCGACGACGTAGATGCCGCGCTCCACTCCGGAGATGAGATCCGCGGTGGAGACGTCCTCTGCTGCCGGCCGGAGCGACACGTTCGCCATCCGCTGGATCGGGATATGGCCGGAGGAGTCCGCGAAGGCGCAGCCGGTGGAACGACCCCAGTCCATCAGCCTCGCCATCCGTCGGTCGGTCTGGTAACCGACGAGGACGCCGTCTTTGATGATGTCCCACTGCCCGGTGGCGACGCCGTCGTCGTCGTACCCGATGGTGGCCAGCCCATGCTCGACGGTCCGGTCGCCGGTCACGTTCATGCACGCCGACCCGTATTTCAGCGTGCCGAGGTTGTCGACCGTGGCGAAGGAGGTGCCCGCGTAGTTGGCCTCGTAGCCCAGGGCCCGGTCCAGCTCGGTGGCGTGGCCGATGCTCTCGTGGATCGTCAGCCAGAGGTTCGACGGGTCGATCACCAGGTCGTAGCTGCCCGGTTCGACAGCCGGCGCAGCCAGCTTCTGGGCGAGGTGCTCGGGGAGGGCGCCGATCTCGGCGTCCCAGTCGTAGCCGTCGCCGGTGAGGTACTCCCAGCCGCGTCCGGCGGGCGGGACGGTCGTCTGCATCGAGTCCAGCAGTCCGCGCGCGGTGTCGGCGCCGAAGACCTCCAGCTGGGGATACAGCCGGACACGCTGCTGAGTCGTCGTGGTGCCGCTGGAGTCGGCGTAGAACTTGTTCTCGCGGACCTGGTGGACCGACGCCGCAACATGGTCGACGACGGCCTCGCGTTGCAGCTGCCGGCTCCAATCGCGCAGCAGAGCCACCTTGTCCGCGGTCGCCACCGTGAAGGGGTCGATCCCGTACGACGACACCCAGGTGGCGTCGGGATAGGTGGGTTCGTCGGCAAGCTCGACTCGCTCGTAGGTGATCGGCTTGGCGACCATCGCTGCCGTGACGGCTTGCTCCGTCACCCGTATCACCTCATCGCGGGTGAGCGCCACCCCGGCGGCAAACCCCCAGGTGCCGTCGAGGACGACCCGTACGGCGAAGCCGAGGTCGGCGCCTGTCGATGCGTCCACCAGCGCGCTGTCGCGCAGGCTGACCGTCTGGGTGCGCAGGTGCTCTACCCGGAAGTCGGCATGCTCGGCCTGGAGTTCGCGGGCACTGGCGAGGCAGATGGCGGCGAGGTCGTGGAGTGGTAGCGCGGAGAACTCGGAGGCGATGACCGGGCGGGGAGGCATAGCCCGCAGCCTAACAACGGCGGCCGCGAGCACGGGGTGTCAGGACGCGAGGTGGCCGAAAGACTCGGGGTGGAAGTCGGTCGGACGGTGCGGCGCGATCACCACCCCGTTGGGGAGAAGCTCTCCGGTGTCATCGAACAGCAGAACTCCGTTGCAGAGGAGGCTCCAACCTTGTTCGAAGTGAGCGA
Organism: Nocardioidaceae bacterium; assembly: GCA_013811715.1. GTDB lineage: Bacteria > Actinomycetota > Actinomycetes > Propionibacteriales > Nocardioidaceae > JACCUS01. The sequence continues at coordinate 12,363 of JACCUS010000007.1, read as the reverse complement.
CGACGGTGTGGGCCGCCTCCCGGTCAGCTGCCTCCGCGGACGGGCAGACGGGGTGGTGGGTGCAGTCGGACCGCACTTGGGTTTCTATCACCCGTTCAGTGTGCATCGGTTGCTCCGCTTTCTCTCGCCTTTTTCTCGCATTCGGCGTGGTTGTTACCACGAATTGACAAACTATGACTAGTCGAGGCTCCCGCTTGGGTGGTACACCCTGCCCGGACGGACAGCCCTTGCACCCGCAAACATCTCAGTTTACCCGGCATTCCTCACCAGCCTAAGTCGACGCTCGGCTCCGGCCAACGGCGGCCGCCGAACCTGTGGCTAACTCACCAGCCGCGAGCCGGCTGGGGATCGTACGACGTTCAGCTGGGCAGGGATACGCATGCGCAGCTCAGCGAGGTGGCTGACCAATCCGACACAGCGGCCGCCGCTGCGCAGCGCGTCGAGCTCGTCCAGCACCTCATCGAGGGTCTCCGAATCCAGGCTGCCGAACCCTTCGTCGACGAACAGCGTCGACAGCTCGGCACCCCCCGCCTCGTTGGTGACCAGGTCGGCCAGGCCCAGCGCCAAGGCGAGGCTGACGTAGAACGTCTCGCCACCGGACAGGGTGGCAGGGTCGCGGCGTTGCCCCGTGTGGGTGTCGGCGACCCGCAGGCTCAGGCCGCCCCTCGCGTCGCCGACTCCGCGTTCCATGCTGTGCTGGAGCTGGTAGCGGCCGCCGCAGATGCCGCTCAGCCGAATGTTGGCAGCGGCCACCACCTGCTCCAGCCTGGCCCCGAGCACGTAATGGGACAGCCGGGTCTTGGTGAGGTTGGCGGCGGCGGTGCCGGCGCATAGCCCGGCGACCTCGACTGCCAGGTCGCGGGCGGTCCGGAGCGGCTCTCGTCGGGCCAGCGCGTCGCTCAGCTGCGCAAGCAACGCCTCGAGCCGCTCGTGCCGCGACTGCAACGCCTTCGTCTGGTGAGCCATCTCGAAGTGCTGGTCTCGGGCGTGATCTGCCGTCGCCGCGAGCGAGTCCAGGTCGGGATGCTGCTGCTGGGAGGCCACCGCCAGCACCGGATCGTCGACCAGTCGGGAAGTGCTGTCGAGGTCGGCGTGGTAGGCACGGTTGAGGGCTTCGGCGTTGGCGAGCTCGGCGGCCGGAAGGTGCGCCTGGAGAACCTCGCCACCCGAACGAAACGCGGTGCCGGCCAGAACGGTGTCGAGCTGGTCGGACAGCTCCTGCTCCCTGGCCTTCGCCGTGGTCGCTGACTTGAGCGCGGTCGCAAGCTCGACCTGTCTTGCCAGCTCATCGCGGAGCTCCGCTTCGCGATCCTCGACCCGGACTCCCGGACCAACCCGCTCGGCGAGCATCGATTGTTGGCGCTGGAGGCGTTCCTGTAGTTCGTGCCTGCGCCCGGCAAGCACGTGGTAACCGTTCTCCGCCTTCCCGAGGAGCAGGTTGTCGGCCTCGACGGCCTCGGACAGCTTCGCGAGCTCCCTGGTCAGGTGCAGCTGGCGCTCGGTGGCGCGTCGCGCTGCCGTCACCTCCGTCGTGGCGGCCTCCAGGCTCGCACGAGCCGCTCCGGTGTCATGGCCCCGAGCCAGCGCACTCGCAGCGCTGAGCCTCGACTCCACCTGGGACAACTCGCGTTCGCTGCGTTGCAGTTCCTCGTCGCGGAGGCGGAGGTCCGCCTGCGCGAGCGCCTCGTCAGCCGCGTCGACGTGTCCTGCCGTCGGGAGGGCGGGAGAGGGGTGGGTGGTGCTCCCGCAGACGAGGCAGCCTTGTCCGTCCACCAGTTCGGCGGCGAGCTGTACGGCGATGCCACCGAGGTAGCGTTCGCGGACGTCCTGCAGGGACGCCCGGGCGGTGACCTGGGTCTCTGCGGCCACCAGCCGGCGCTGCCTGCAGTCGTCGAACCGCCCTTGGAGCTCGACGCACTCATAGGCCGCCGTGAGGATGGTGTCAGCGCGCTTCGCCTTGTCGAGAGCCGCCGGAAGCGTGGCAGCTGTGCGAGCCGCCTCATCACGTCGCGCAGCGGCCTGCTCCAGCTCGGCAGGCCGGGTCGCAAGCTCGCGGCGCAGCTCGGCGGCGGCCGTCTCGAGCTCGTCCAGCTCGGCCCTGAGCCGAGCCAGCTCGCCGTTCAGATCGTCGACCTCTTGCTGTGCTGCCAGCAGCGGCCGCATGCTGCTCACCGCCTCGCGAAGGGCGTCGACCTCGGCGTCGAGCCAACCGATGCCAGCGTGTCCACCGAGATGGAGGCCCCGCCTGTCGGTGGGCACGGCCTGCTCGACCTCATGGACCCTGGCCACCGCTGTCGCGAGGGCGTCACTTGCCTGTTGGGCCAGCCTGACGAGAGGCAGCAGACCGGCCGCGTCCCTGGATCGCTCTATCGCGCCGGCTCGCTGGGCGACGGTGTCGTGACCCGAACGCAGGGCCTCGAGGTGGCGGACCGCCTCCAGATGGCGATCTTGCCGTTCGGCCAGCGTGCGCCCCTCGTCGTAGGCGTGTTCGGCGGCCTTCGCCGCCACCCTGGAGTCGGCGACGGCTTCCTGTGCTGCGTTGAGCGCATGCTGTGTCTCGCGCAACCGAGCGCTGCCGGCCACCCGCCAGCCCTCGTAGTCCAAGGTGGCCTCGGTCGCCAGGCCAAAGTCGACCTCGTCGCGACCTGCCGCCCCCGAGCAAACCTCGTGGATCCGCGCGATCAGCGCGTCGATCTCGGCGTCATGCGCCGCACATGCCGCCTCGCGTGCCCGCCGCTCGTCCACCAGCCAGCGCTCCATCTGCTGGAACCGGCGGGTGGCGAAGAGCGACTCGAGCACGTCATTGCGTTCCTTGGCGCCCGCGCGCAAGAAGGTCTGGAACTGGCCCTGGGGCAACATCACCACCTGGCAGAACTGCTCGCGGGTCATCCCGAGCAGACGCGTCACCAGATGGCCGGTCTCGTCGACGCGACTGCTGAGCGCCTTCCACTGTGGACCGACGAGCTCCTCTGCCGTGGCAGTGGCCTTCTCCTCGACGAAGCCCGCCTTCGCGCGGGTCGACGGCCGGCGCCAGGCGGGCCGTCGCACCAGCCTGAACCGGCGGCCACGCATCGTCACCTCCAGCTCCACCCGCGGAACAGCGACGGCGTCGGCGTGGTGGCTCTTGAACGCCTTGGCGCTGTCGCGCGCGCCTGGCACGTGCCCGAAGAGGGCGAAGCAGACCGCGTCTAAGACGCTGGACTTGCCGGCGCCGGTCGGCCCGGTGAGCAAGAACAGGCCGGCGTCGTTGAGCGTGTCGAAGTCGACGGTCTCGGTGCCGGGGAAGGGCCCGAACGCGGTGACGCTCAGCCGGTGGACCCTCACGACGCGGCGTCCTCGGTCAACCGGCACGCGTCACATGCCTGCGTCAAGAGTGGGGTCTCGTCGACGGTCGGGGCCGCGCCGCGCACATCGGTGAAGAAGTTGCTGATCACCTCGTCGTCGCTGCGACCCAGCACCCGCGTGCCGACTGTGTGGGACTGCCGGGCTTCGGCACCGGCCGGCTCGAACTTCAACACCAGAGTGTGCGGAAACCGCCGCCGGAGCCGCTCCATGGCACGTGGGGGACGCTGGGCGTCGGTGATCGTCGCCTGCACCCATGCGACCTCTGCATCCACCCAGCGCGGGTCGTCGAGCAACGAGTCGATGGTCCCGTGCAGGGTCACCAGGCGGCGGGGCACCGGCGCATCGACGAACTCCACCGACCCAAGGCCCGACTCTGCGAGGTCGACCAGCCAACTGCCCTTGCGGTGTCGTGCCTCGGAGAACGAGTACGCCAGCGGCGAACCGGAGTAGCGGACGCTGGCGGAGAGGGTGTGCCGGCCGTGGAGGTGCCCGAGGGCTGTGTAGTCGATGCCGTCGAAGGCAGCCAGCCCGACGCTGGAGACACCGCCGACGGAGATGTCGCGCTCACTGTCGGACGGCGTGGCGCCTACCACGAACGCGTGCGCCATCACCACCGACCTCGTGCCAGCGGGGCGTCGGGCGAGGTCTCGGCGAACGCGAAGCATGGCCGCGTCGAGGGCGGCTTGATGGCTCCTCTGCGGCAGCTCCCACACGGTGCGGAGCAGCTCGGGCTCGAGGTAAGGGAGCCCATATATGGCAACGTCGCCATGGCGGTCGCTGACCAGCACCGGCGCGCCGACAGTGTGCGGGCTGGTGCGCAGGTGAATGCCCGCGGAGTCGATGAGGTTGGACGCGAAGCCGAGACGTTGCGCCGAGTCGTGGTTGCCGCTGGTCATCACCACCCGGACCTTCGCAGCCAGCAGCCGGCCCAGCGCGTCGTTGGCGAGCTCGACGGCGTCGACAGGGGGCAGCGCACGGTCGTAGATGTCGCCGCTGACCACGACCACGTCGACGCCCTCTGCGCGCACGGTGTCGACGAGGTGGTCGACGTACGCGCTCTGCGCATCGAGCAGACCCTCGCGGTGGAAAGACCGCCCCAGGTGCCAGTCGGACGTGTGCAGGATGCGCATGTCGAGCACGCTATGCGGGCGCGCCGACAGTTCCCGGCCTCACACGCCGGTGATCCGCTCCGGATGGGTGTAGACGACGTACCGACTGCCACGGGTGAACCCGCACACCGTGATGCCGGCGCGGTCCGCGAGCTCGAGCGCGAGGCTGGACGGCCCACCGACGGCGACCACCATCGCGAGCCGACCGGCTGTGGCCTTGGCGATGATGTCGAACCCGATCCGGCCGCTGACGCACAGGATCGAGTCGTCCTCGTACGTCGTCTGGCGCAGCTGGCGGGCGCCCAGCACCTTGTCGACGGCGTTGTGCCGGCCGATGTCCTCGCGCGCAACAACGAGACCGCCGGCGAGGTCGAACACACCGGCGGCGTGGAGCGCGCCCGTGCGGGCGAACAGACGTTGGTGCCGCATCAGCTCGTCGGGCAGCCGGCTGACCACACCGGCGTCGACGACCCCCTCCACCCCGAGCGCATCTTCACACGGTGTGAACACCTCGTCCAGGCTCTGCGTCCCGCACACCCCGCACGCGGAGGAGATCGGCGTCGACCGGACAGCCGGATTTCGCCGTGGGGGTGCGTCGAGCTCGACCGTGACGACGTTGTACAGCTGCTCCTGTCTCAAGGCGCGGTCTCGGCAGTAGGCGACGGTGCGTGGCAGGTCGCCAACCGCCAGCACCCCCTCGGAGAGCAGAAACCCAGCAGCGAGCTCGAAGTCGGCGCCGGGCGTTCGCATCGTCACAGCGACTCTGGACGCCGGCTGCCCGGGCCAGCCGAGCCGGATCTCGAGCGGCTCCTCGGTGACTACGCTGTCCGGTCGGGACAGTGCCGCTCCGTCCACCACCTCGACCACTCTTCGGCGTGCGGTCGTGCCTGGCCGCGAGTTGTCGTCCACTCTCGCAGGCTAGCCGCCCGGCAAGCGGGGCTCCACCCGTGCGGCGCAGGGGCCCTGTCCCGAGATACGTTGGGGTTGACATGAGCGGAGAATGGGGGACGCCCCCGACCACACGCGATCTCGGCCGGCCGAGGCGCGTCTGGCGGCGTACCCGCCCGCTGGCCGCTGGCCTGGCTCTGGCGGGCGCGCTGCTCGTCGCCTTCGCCGTGTACACCTGGATCATCGCGGGGGCGGCGCAGGGAGTAGCGGTCGACCTCGAGCTGAACCGCAACTACCCCGTGCGGGAGTACGTCGACCTGTTGCGGACGCTCGATCGAATCGGTCAGCGCGCGGTGTGCCTTCCCCTCCTGGCCGTTGTGGTGGCCGTGGTGGCGTGGCGGCACCGGGCGGCGCGGCCGATCCTGGTGGCGGTGGTCGCGGTGCTGGCGGTCAACCTGTTGGTGCTGGTGTTGAAGATCTGGCTCGGCCGGGGTGCCCCGGTCGACCGGGCGCCGGAGTTCTTCATCGGCGGTCAGATGTACCCGAGCGGCCATGCCAGCAACATCGTCTCGGTGTACGGCATGTGCGTCTACCTGATCTCCCAGTACGCCACCGTGGCCCGGCGAACGCGACAGCTGATGTGGGCCTTCGTGGCCCTGCTGGGCATCGTGATGACGCTGACGTCGGTGCTGTTGCACTGGCACTGGTTCAGCGATCTGGTCGGAGGATTCCTGGTCGGAGGCGCGGTGCTGGTCGCCACCGTAACCATCGACAAGGCGGTGCCCTTCCGCTCCCGTCGGCTCGTCGTCGTACCTGCGACCTCTGTCGAAGACGCTGCGCCAGTGCCGCAGGCGCGACGGCCAGCCGTCTCCCCCGACACCTTGGTCCAAGCAGAGCCCGTGGCCGCAGAGGAGCCGACCGAGTCACAAGCCGAGCCTTCTCCGCCGTAGCGACGCCGGCTACCTGCCGAAGCGATCCCTGCTGGCAACGACCCGCTGCAGATCATCGGTGCGGTCGCTCATGGACCGGCGGACCCCGGTGTCGAGGCTGTCGGCCGCCAGGCACCGCCCGGCCAGCTCGACGGTGCCGGCCGAGACCGCCAGCCGGGGATAACTGCGCGAGGCCACCTGCTCGACCATCCAGCCGGTCCGGATCTGTGCGGACTTGGGAATGTCGGCGAAGTAGCGGGCAACGTACGCGGCGGTCAGCTCGGTCTGCCCGGGCCGGAAGAAATACTCCGCAAGCGCGTAGAGCTCGTAGTTGCTCAGGTCGGTGTCGGTGCTGATCGAGGTCCACACAGCCGACTTCGTCGAGGCATCGGGGATGCTCGCCTTGCACCGCAGAGCATGCAAGGCGCCTTGCGACGACGGGTCGCGACCGGACTCGGCGGCGATCTGTTCCGGTCCGAACGCGCCCAGCTCGCACAGCGCGCGGGTGACGCGCCAACGGAAGTCGGCGTCCACACGGAGGCCGTCCGGAACCGGCCCTTCCAGCAGCCCCTTCAGCCGCTCGACGTCGTCGGTCAGGCCGATCAATGCGCGCACAGCGATCAGCTGCCGGTTGCTGCCTGCCTCGGACATGTGGAGCAAGGAGGCGGCGAGACTGGCCAGCCGGCTTCTCCGGGACGGGTCACCGAAGTAGGTTCCGACGCGGCCGATCGCTCCCGCGAAGGGGCTGCCGGACCCGAGGAGCTGCTCGACCGCCAGGTCGGACTCGCGCGGAAGGCCCCGCTCCAGAGCGACGAGGTACGCCTCCGGATCGAGGGCGGCGTCGGACAGGCCCTCGCGCAGGGCGCCCCAGATGACGGCTCGGGCCAGCGGGTCGTCGATGGCCTGCAGCAGCTCGGGCACGCGGTCGACAGAGGCGGGGTCGAGGAGGATCTTGGCCCAGGTCTCGTCACCGGAGTCCGGCAGCACCAGGCCGGACCCGTCGTACCCCGGCAGCGGCACCGCGGTGGTGTCACCGGTGATGAGCAGGGGAGCGGATTCGGTGCGCCCGGATCCGTCGTACCAGGTGACGTGGATGGCGTGCGGGCGGGCGACGTCCTCGGCCGAGCCGTTGACCCGCTGGATCTGCGGTGTGCCGTCGTCGGCGGTGACGCTCGAGAGCGTGTCGACCCCTGCTGTCCGCAGCCAGGCCGCGGCCCATGCGCTGACGTCCTTGCCGCTGGCGTCGTCCCACGACTGCAGCAGGTCGGCGAGGGCGGCGTTGCCATACGCGTGCCGGTGCAGATGGTCGACGACACCGGCGAGGAAGGCATCGTCGCCGAGGTAGGAGTTGAGCTGGCGGAGCGCGCAGGCGCCCTTGCTGTAGGAGATCCCGTCGAAGTCGGTGAGTGCCTGCTCGGTGTCCTGCGCCCCGTTGCCCGCGATCGGGTGGGTCGAGCGTCGCTGGTCGGCCTGCATCCCCCAGGCCTTCGTGCTGAACGCGAACTCCATCCACACGTCGTCGAACTCCGTGACGTTGTTGGTGACGCGGTAGCCCATGTACTCCGCGAAGGACTCGTTCAGCCACAGGTCGTCCCACCACTGCATCGTCACAAGGTCGCCGAACCACTGGTGGGCCATCTCATGTGCGACGACCATGGCCCGGGTGGCGCGGAGGGAGTCGGTGGCCTGCGCCTTGAACACCAGCTCGTCGGTGAACGTGACACAGCCCGGATTCTCCATCGCGCCGGCGTTGAACTCGGGGACGAACGCCTGGTGGTACTCACCGAACGGGTAGCGGATGCCGAAGAGCCGGTGGTACTCGTCGAAGCACTGGGCGGTGACACGGAACAGCTCTTCGGCGTCCTTGTCGAGGTGCTCGGCCAGCGACTGGCGGCAGTGCAGACCGAGCGGGATGCCGTCGTGCTCGCTGCGCACCGAGTGGTACGGGCCGGCGACCAGGGTGGCGAAGTACGTCGACAGCGGCTTCGTCTCGGCCAGCTCCCACACACCCGGCTCGGTCTGGGTGGCCGCGCCGTTGCCCAGCACAATCCAGTCGGCCGGTGCCTTGACCTTTACCCGGTACGTCGCCTTGAGGTCGGGCTGGTCGAAACACGCGAAGATCCGCGGTGCTCCGGGCAGGAAGGTCATCGCGTGGAGGTAGGCTTGCTTGTCCTCCGGGTCGACGGCACGGTGCAGGCCCTCACCGTCGTGGGAGTAGGCCATCAGCGCCTCGAGCACCAGCACGTTGTCGTCGCCGAGCTCTCGAAGGTGCAGGCGTCCGTCGCGCAGCTCGGCCGGGTCGAGCCTGCGCTCGTTGAGGTGCACGTCGAGCAACTCGGCCGGCGCGACGTCGACGAACGTTTCCTGGTGGTCGCGGCTGTGGAACTCCACGAAGGTGCGGGACCAGAAATGCCGGTCTCCGCGGGTCAGGTCGAGTTCCACCTCGTAGGACTTCACTGCGATGGAGGTGGCGCGCACACGCGCCTCGGTGACTGTCAGAGGGGATGGCATGGCCTCAGCGTAAGTCAGCGCGGGTGTGACGACGCGGTTGGCCGGGATCGGGCTGCTGCTGCACTGAGTCCTGGCGGTCGTTGGAGCGTCGGGTAGCGATCGGCGCGACCGCGTGCGGCGGCAGCTGACCGGCGAGCCACAACATGCCGAGCGCCCCGGCCGCGGCGGCGACGCCGACCACGGCCCACGGGACCCAGATCCCGAACACGAACAGCGCGACCACGGCGGGGGCGAGCACGCCGGCGACCGTGAACGCGTACTGGAAGGCCGCGAGATGGCGGCCGCGTGACGACCTCGGCGCGGCGGCCTCGGCGAGTGCGTTCACCCGGGTCCCGAACAGCAGCGACGCCGCCGCCAGGATCAGTGTGGTCCCCAGCAGCCAGGCCGGCCGGAGGGAGGAGGGGAGCAGGGCGGCGGCCAGGGTGGCGGCGGCCCAGACGACGTACAGGGCAGAGCCGATCGCCATCGCGGTGGTGCGACGCAGATGCCGGGTGAGGTGTACGGCGGCGGTGCCGGCGACGCTGCCGACGGCGGTCAGCAACGCGAGCAGGGCGCCGGGGAGCCAGCTGGGGGAGTGCAGCTGGTCTAGCACGAACACGGGCATGCCGATGAGGAAGAAGTCGACGGTCACAGCCACCAGGCAGGTGATGCCGATCAGCGCGAGATAAGGCCGGTTCCGCAGCACCGAGTTCGGGGTGGGCTCGGTCTCGTGATCGGATGGGTGCCGGTGGTGGCGCGGCTTGACAAGTACGACGAGGAGCGCCGCGGCGACCACGAACGTCACCGCGTCGACACCGACGGCGATGCGCAGTCCGGTGTTCTCCGCGGCGGTCAGGAAGAGGCCGGCGATCAATGCGCCGAGACCGAACGCGGCCCCTCGGACCATGTTCGCCAGCGCGAAGGGTCTGTCCTTCGGGCCGTCGGGTGAGACGTCGGCGATCAACGCGAAGACGGAGCTGTAGAACATCTGTTGTCCGGCTGCGAGGAAGACCGCGGCGATGATCGTCGTCGCCACGCCCTGGGCGAGGAGGTAGCCGAGCGCACCGGCGGCCTGCAGCAGTTGGGCGGCGACGACCACCGCGCGCGGGCCGACCCGGTCGACGTACCGACCAGCGATGGGGGGCACGAGCAGACCCGCGACCGTGCCGGCCGTGACGGCGACCCCGGCGACGCCGAGAGGCAGGCCGACGACTCGGGTGGTGTAAATGAGGGCCAGCGGAAGGAAGAGGCCCGAGCCGAAGTTGTCGATGCCGAGTGCGACGAACAGCGCGAACCGGCTCCTCGCCTGGCTAGAGCTGTCGGGGCTTTGCACCGTCGCCATTCTTCCTCAGGCTCGGGCGCGGACGAACCCGAGCGTCCTGGCCCACTGCTGTGGACAAGTCGGGCCGTGACTGTGGACGCAGCCCCCTCTTCTGTGGAGGACGCGCCGGGAACTGTGGACAGCCGACAACCTGGTCGAGAAAGTCGGCAGAACCCCTTGTGCGATGGCCATATGGGGGAGTAGACATCTGTGCACGCCCTCCTTCGGGAGAGCGGGAACGGACAGCATGACTCGCTCCAAGCCGGATGGGTCAAACCATTCGGGGTCAGCCAGTGACGAGGCTTGACGGGTGGGCAGGACTGTTCGGGAGACCGGCCCCGTCACGGGTCAGTCGAGACTGAGGCCCCGCGAACTCATACTTCGCGGGGCCTCACCCATTCGACCGCACCGAGTCCGTTCGGCGAAGGCGACACGCGGTGGCGTGGCGCCGAAATCATGGGGGTAAAGCATTTCAGTTCTGTCGGCGGTCAGTCCTAGGCTTGGTCCATGGCGCAAGCGACGGCAGTTGAAGCGATCGACCTGGTGAAGCATTTCGGTCCCACTGTCGCGGTCGACGGGGTGAGTTTCTCGATACCGCAGGGTTCGGTCCTGGGTCTGCTCGGCCCCAACGGCGCCGGCAAGACGACCATCGTGCGGATGTTGACCACCTTGTCGGTGCCGACGAGCGGGACCGGCAAGGTTGCCGGCCATGACGTGGTCAAGGCGCCCGGAGCGGTACGAAGCAGCATGGGTCTCACCGGCCAGGCAGCGACGGTCGACGAGCTGCTCACTGGGCGGGAGAACATTCGGCTCATCGGCCGGCTGTACGGCCTGCCGATGAGCTACCTCAAGGGGGCGGCCGACGCCTTGCTCGAGCGGTTCTCGCTCACCGATGCGGCTGATCGGATCGCGAAGACCTACTCAGGCGGGATGCGCCGCCGACTGGACCTTGCGGTGAGCCTGGTGGCCGCTCCGCCGGTCCTCTTCTTGGACGAGCCCACGACGGGGCTCGACCCGCGCAGCAGGGCCGACCTGTGGGACGTCCTGCGCGGTCTGGTGCGTGACGGTACGACGTTGTTGCTGACGACGCAGTACCTCGAAGAGGCCGATCAGATGGCCGATCAGATCGTGGTCATTGACAAGGGGAGGGTGATCGCGGCTGGCACTCCCAATGAGCTCAAGGACCGGGCGGGTCAGGCCAGCGTGGTGCTGACCGTGACTGACGGCGCCGACCTTCCCCGTGCCGAGCTGTTGCTGCAGGACTGCGCCACGGAAGTGCACGTCGAGGAGGCCAGTCGTCGACTGACTGCGAAGGCCAGCGGGCTCAGCGCCATGACGAGGATCGCCAGCGTGTTCGCCGAGAGCGGGATCGAGGTCGACGACCTCGGCCTCAAGCGGCCGAGTCTTGACGATGTCTTCTTGCACCTCACCGGCCACCGGGCCGAACCTGCAGCCGACACCGACACCGATGACCCGGCAGTCGAGGAGGCCGTGCGATGACCAGCCGAACGATGTCCAGCCCTCCTCAGGCCGATCCCGTCGAGGGCCGGCCTCCCGTCGAGCGCCGGTCGATGCTGCAGTCGTCGTTGACGGTCGTGTGGCGCAACCTGATCCACATCAAGCGCATGCCCGAGATGCTCCTGGACGTGACGATCCAGCCGGTGATGTTCGTGCTGCTCTTCGCTTACGTGTTCGGCGGGTCGATCGCCGTGACCGGAGCGACGTACCGCGAGTTCCTGCTCCCGGGGATCATGGCGCAGACAATGATCTTCTCGGCGTTCGTGGTTGCGACGGGGCTCACCAACGACCTCGCCAAGGGGATCGTCGACCGGTTCAAGTCGCTGCCTATTTCGCGGGCATCGGTCCTTGTCGGTCGCAGCGTCTCCAGCCTGATCCACTCCAGCATCGGCATCGCTGTGATGGCCGTGACGGGGCTGATCATCGGCTGGCGGGTCCGCGAGGGAGCGGTAAACGCGACGGTGGCGTTCTTGCTGCTGTTGCTGTTCGGCTTCTCGATGATCTGGCTCGGGATCTGGGTCGGTTCCATGATGCGCTCGGTCGAAGCCGTCCAGGGCTTCATGTTCACCGTGATGTTCCCGCTCACGTTCATCGCCAACACCTTCGCGCCGCCGCGAGACATGCCGTCATGGCTACGGTTCATCGCCGAGTGGAATCCGGTGTCGTCGTTGACCCAGGCGCTGCGTGACCTGTGGGGGAACGGTGACCCAGCCCGGTCGGATGCCGCGCTGCCGCTGCAGCACCCGGTCATCTCGTCCATCAT
>JACCUS010000513.1 GCA_013811715.1 Nocardioidaceae bacterium | reverse complement strand
ACAACCCGCTGTGCTGCCCCGCCCGGGCCAGCGTGCTGACCGGCCAGTACTCGCACAACCACGGGGTTCTCACCAACGCGACGGCCGCCGGCGGCGGCTTCCCCGCCTTCGACGACTCCAGCACGCTCGCCACCTGGCTGACCGATGCCGGCTACCTCACCGGCTTCGTGGGCAAGTACCTCAACGGCTACGGTCATCGAGGCTACGGCCAAGACCCCAGGTACGTGCCTCCCGGGTGGACGAGATGGCAGGGCGCGGTCGACCCGTCGACGTACCGCTACTTCAACCAGCGGCTCAACGAGAACGGCGCCGTCAGGCACTACCCGGGCGTGTACTCGACGGATCTCTTCACCCGCAAGACCCAGCGCTTCATCGAGTACGGCGCCTGGCGGAGCGAGCCGTTCTTTTTCTGGACCGCTTTCGTCGCCCCACATTTCGGCGGCCCCATCGAACCCGACGACCCGCTGGCCGACGACGGGCTCGGCCCCCGCACCCCGGGACTCACCGATGAGTACCGCGACCGCTACGCCGACGTGGCGCTCCCCCGCGATCCGAGCTTCAACGAGGAGGACGTGAGCGACAAGGCCGCCAAGGTGCGTGCGAAGGGGCGTCTCGACGACACCGCGGTGGCCGCCCTCACGGAGCGGTACCAGCAGCGGCTCGAGTCCCTTGCCGCCGTCGACGACTCGGTCAAGCTGATCATCGACACGCTGCGAGAGCACGGCGAGCTCGACAACACCTACATCATCTTCACGTCCGACAACGGTCTCCTCAGCGGCGAGCACCGGCTCACCGGCAAGCGGCAACCCTTCGAGCCCTCCATCCGGGTGCCGCTTCTCATCCGTGGCCCCGGCATCCCGCCGGGCAGCACCGTCGGCCAGTTCAGCGGGACTATCGACCTCGCGCCGACCGTCGTCGACATCGCACTCGCTGACGCCGGGCTCACCATGGACGGCCGATCGCTGTTGCCGACGGCCACCGGCCGACGCGCGCCGTCACGCACGATGCTGATCGAGGCCGGGAAGTCGAACGCGTCGGGGCTGCTGTGGTCAGGCGTGCGGACCAGCCGATGGACGTACGTCGAGTACCGCAGCGGCCACGTCGAGCTCTACGACCTGCGCCACGACCCCTTCCAGCTCGACAGTCTGGCCGGCGAGCGGTCCTACGCCGCGGCGGAGCAACGACTCGCGGCCGAGCTGGACGCCCTCCGGGACTGCGCCGGCCAGAGTTGCCGGTAGGCAGCGCTCGTTGGCCACCGCCTCTGTCAGGTTGCGGAGACCAGGTCGAACCTTCCACTGCGGAACGCGTCGATGAACAAGGCGTGGTCCCTGCGCGCCTTCCCCGCGTAGGTCACGGCAAACTCGACGAGCTCGTCGATAAAGGGTTGCACGTCGTCCCCGATGGCCTCCGCGATGACGTGCTCGGTCGAGAAGTCGACCAGCTCCTCCTCGCTGTCGGCGTCGGAGATGCAGTGGATCTTCGCGGTCGCGTGCCCGAGCGAGACCAGCACCGGCGCGATCTCGTCCGGCTCGGTGATGTCGCCCCAGTCCAGGTCGGCCTCGTACGGCGACAGCTCGTCCACCACGAAGCCGACACCGTCTACCGTGGTGTGCCCGAGGAACGGGTCGGTGTGCACCTGGAGCGCCCGCTGGCTCACCACCGTGCGGTGCCCCTCGTGCTCGAAGAACTCCCTGGCCCGCTGGTTCTCAGCTACTCGGCTCGCCGCCGGGACGTTGCCCTGCTTCATGCTGAGCACGATGTCGTTCTCCAGCGCCTGGTTGTACCCCTCTATCAACACGTTGTACGCCGGCAGCCCGGCACTACCGATGCCAAACCCCTTCGTGCCGACGATGTCCTTGACGTCGTAGAAGACCTCCTGATGCTCACGCTTCGCCTCCGGGATCGTCTTCAGGTAACGGTTGAAAGCCGCCTCGACCTTGCGACGCTCGGACTTGTTGAGGTCACGGGTCCGCGAGCTCCGGCGGAACTGGCGCTCGTGGTCTGCGACCACTGTCATCTTGTCCAACAGCCCAAGCCTGGTCGACATCCGAGCGTCGAGCAGCACGTCGTGGATGGCGCCTTCGGTGTTGTCGAGGCGCAGGGCGTACAGCTGGTCCTCGGGTTCTTCGACGTAGTGGCCCACCATGTCGACGTACGCCTGCAGGTAGCCGTTCGCCAGCTCGCGGATGGAGTCTTCGGGCAGCGCCTTCTGCCAGCCCATCAGCGCCAGGCTGGCCACGAACCGGCGAAGATCCCATGAGAAGTGGCCCAGGTAGGCCTCGTCGAAGTCGTTGACGTCGAAGACCAACATGCCCTCGGAGTTCATGTACGTGCCGAAGTTCTCCGCATGCAGGTCGCCATGGATCCACACCCGGCTCGCCTCGCCTGTCCCGAACTTGTCCTTCTTCTGCTCCATGTCGGCGTAGAACAGGCAGGCACTGCCCCGGTAGAAGGCGAACGGGTCGGCGGCCATCTTGCGGAACTTGGTGCGGAAGCCGTCCGGATCGGCCGCCATCAGCGGTTCGAACGCCTCGATCAGCGTCTTGACGATCAGATCCGTGCGCTTCGCGTCGGAGGCAGCCACCGGCGAGTCCCTTCCCTTGATGTTTGTCTCTATCTCCGACCCTAGTGGGCCCGGTCCAGGCAGCCGCCAGGCTTGAAGGCGCCGTCGGGTGGCTGCCGGCAGAAAGCCGATCGGGCGGGCTGTCGGGTTTAGGATCGACCCCTCGGGGAACTGCCGACTCAAGGAGGCAACTCATGGACACTGTTCTTTGGATCATCGCGGTCATTCTCGTGATCGCCGGAATCGTCACGCTCGTCCGAGGTCAGATCTTGTGGGGCATCGTGTTGATCGTGGCCGGTCTGCTGGTCGGCCCCGGCGGTGTCAGCGTCTTCACATAAACGACGGTCGAGCGATCACAGGTCGGCAGGGGCGGGTTTACGTGAGCCAGCGCCGCCACACGTCCTCATGGGTGTTGATCCACGACGCCACGTCGGCCGCCCGGACGTCGTACCCGCTGAGCTCGACGATCTCGAGGACGTTGTCGGACTCGGACTCGCTGAGCCGGTAGTTGTAGACCAGGTTGTAAGCCGGACTGCCGGAGGTCGCGAACTCGGAGTTGGCGATCTTGAGGTAGTCGAAGTTCGCCAGCGAGCACAGCGTCGACACGGCGTTCGGGACACAACCCTCGGCCGTCGACTCGGGGATGGCGATCAGCTGCCGCCCGGCTCCGTCGCCGATGAACCGGCGGGGAGCCTCGACGAGGTAGAGGTTGGGCGTGCCCTGCTCGTCATCGGCCCGCGCTTGCTGCAGAAGGTCGGCCACCCCCTCTCCGAACCCGACGTCACGGTAGTCACGGACGGCGTAGTCGTCGAGCTCTTGGAACTCCACGAAGGCCCGGGCGAGCGGCAGCAGCTCCGGCACCGTGGTGATCGCCGGCGTGGCCTGTCCCCACCCGATGCGCCGGACGTCGGGCAGGTCGCGGAAGGAGTCCAGACCGGCCTCCCCCATAAAGTACGGCGCGACCAGGTCGACACCGCCGCGGACGCCGTTTGGCCCCACTACCGTCACCGGACCGCCGGGGCCGCTGAGCTGCTGCTTGAGGTCGGTGGTCCCGTAGGCGTCGAGATAGACGTCGGCAGCCCCGGTGGCGACTTGGCGCCACGCGTCGTGGGAGGTGGTCCGCAGGTACTCGACGTCGCAGCCGAGCTCTGTCTCGGCGAGCCGACCGACGATGAAGGCGCTGGCCTCATAGCCGTTACTCGCGTCGTACGCGATCGTGAACTCGGAGCACTCGCCGCCGGTCTGCCGTGGTGTCGGCGCCGTCGGGGGCGGCGACGCCGGTGTCGCTTCGCTGTCGCACGCGGTGACGGCGAGACAGATCGTCGCTACCGACAGGGCGGTCCGCGAGCGTCTGCCAGCGCTCACCCAACCCATTCACTCGCCTTCTGCCGATGTCTGACCGCCCACGATAGCCTCACCGGGTCGACAGCGTCTCCGGCATGCGGAAGGCCACGGCGGCAGCAACGAAGACGACGGCCGCGCAAGCAGCGAACGCCGCCGCGAAGGACACCTGGTCGGCGAGCCAGCCGGCTGCGAGGGGGCCGGTGATCGCGCCCGCGTCGGAGGACATCTGGAAGACGGCGACGACTTTCCCGCCGCGGCCGCGCATGATGTCTCCGACGACTGCCCCCGGGGCGGTGCCGACGAAGGCCCCGCCGACCCCCGACGCGGTCATCGCGACGAGGAAGACCGGCAGTGCGGTGGTGAGCGCCAAGACGGCGAGCCCGCTGCCGGCGACCAGCGACCCCAGCACCATCGCGGGGCGTCGGCCAACTCGATCGACGAACCGGCCGGCCACCACCAGCAGGGACGCCTGCGCCACCGAGGCACACAGGAAGCCGACACCCGTCCAGACGGCGCGCTGGTCCATGGCCTCGTTCACGAACAGCGGGATCAGGCTGATCCTGATACCGAAGAACGCCCAACCGACGGAGAAGTTCACCGCGACCGCGGCCCGATAGGCCGGATGTGCCCACGCCTCCCGCAACGAGGTGGTGGCGACGGGCTCGTCCGTGGCCTCCTCGGGAGACGCCGGGTCACGCAGCTTGGCGCTGGTCAAGAACAACGCGCCGATGGACCCGGCCGCGATCAGCGAGACGGCGTACACGTAGAACGGCAGCCGCAGCGAGTAGTCGGTGAGGAACCCGCCTGCTACCGGGCCAAGCAGCCCGCCGATCAAGAAGCCGGCCTGGAAGAGGCCGCTCGCCCGGCCGCGGCTCGAGGCTCCGACAACCCGGAACAGCAGTGCGGCGGCCGCGATCGTGAACATTGCCGAACCGATGCCGCCGACACCACGCAAGATCAGCAACTGCTCGTAGCTTTGTGACAGGCCCGCCAGGCCGGTCGAGACCGCCACGATGCCGATGCCGGTCGACAAGATGACCCGTTCGCCGAAGGCGTCGACCAGCCGGCCGCCAGCGAGAGCGGAGATGAACCGCATGAGCGCGAAGGCCGAGATCACCGCGCCGGCCGCAGTCTTGCCGACACCGAAGGACCGGGCGAACTCGGGAATCGCCGGGGCCACCACGCCGAAGCCGATCGCCACCGCGGCGGCAACGGCAGCCAGCACAGCGACCTCCCGCGGGAGGTCTCGGAAGGGGCTCTTCACTCGGCCTTCAGTACGGCGACGAGGCGGCGGATCGGGACGGCGATCTCCAGGCCGCCGCCCTCGTCGACAGCCCGTTCGGCCAAGAAGGCCGCGGCTGCGTTGCGGCGGCGGTCAGGCGTGCCGGGCAGGTAGAGCGAGCGGATGAGCAGGTCGGCGTCGGACCGGTCGTGAACCGGGAAGGCGAACCGTTCGCGGGCGTCCTCGAGCAGTCGGAAGCCGTTGGCTTCGACCGCTTCGCGCAGGCCGGTGAGCTCCGCCCCGCCGGGGAACTGTGGAAACGAGCGCAACCGCGCGGTCACCTGTGTCAACAGCCGGACGTCGGACGGCCGCAGCGGAACCGCAGAGGGCACGGTGATGCCCAGCACACCGCCCGGCTTCAGCACCCGCGCACACTCCGCGAGCGCGGGCGCGTAGCGGTCGAACACCATCATCGCCATCGAGCATGTCACCGCGTCGAAGGCCTGGCCTGCGAACGGGAGCCGCAGGCCGTCGCCACGGACGAGCCGGAGGTAGCCGCCACCGCCGCCGTACCCGGCCGCCGCGGCGCGGCGCAACTCAGCCTCGGAGAGGTCCAGCCCCACCACCTCCGTTGGCCGGTGCGGCACCGCTTCGGCCAACACCCTGCCCATCACCCCGCTGCCGCAGGCGAGGTCGAGGACCCGCTCGGCCTCGGAGGCGACCGCTCTGGCGACCCAGTCGTAGGGACTCAGGCCGTCGGCGGTCGTCCGCACCAGCACGTCTTCGGAGATGCCCGGGCAGCGGGCGTGGAAGCCCGCGACATAGGTCTGCCAGTCAGTCATCCCTTACATGCGGCGGACAAAGAGGTGGCTGGCTGCCTCCCCGTCGATCTCGGCCGACTCGCCGCCGCTGGCGACCAGGACTCCCACCGCACCGCGGGCGACCGTGATGACCTTGCCGGGCATGGCACCCACGCGGTGGAGGGCCGACATCAAGGGCTCGTCGGGCTGGATGGGTTCGGCGATGCGGAACACGACCACCCGCTGTTCGGAGTCTGTCGCGACGGCGTCCAGCGGCTCGACCCCGTCGAGGAAGCCCTCGCGCTCGCCGCCCTCGCCGAGCTCGGCGAGCCCGGGAATCGGGTTGCCGTACGGCGACACCGTCGGATGGTCGAGCAACTCCAACAGGCGACGCTCCACAGTCTCAGACATCACGTGCTCCCACCTGCATGCCTCCGCATGCAGGTGCTCCCACTCCAGGCCGATGATGTCGACCAGTAGCCGCTCCGCCAGCCGGTGTTTGCGCATCACCCGGGTCGCAAGCGTCCGGCCCTCGTCAGTGAGCTGCAGATGCCGGTCGCCTTCGACGGTGAGCAGGCCGTCGCGCTCCATCCGGGCCACCGTCTGGCTCACGGTGGGGCCCGACTGGTGCAGCCGCTCGGCGATCCTGGCCCGCAGCGGCACGATCCCCTCCTCGTCGAGCTCGAAGATCGTGCGGAGATACATCTCCGTGGTGTCGATGAGATCGGTCACGCTGCGCTTTCCACCTGTCGCCGGCTCGGAGGGCCTACATCATTGTGTCCCATTCCACCGACGAAGGCCAAGAGAGCCCCTGTGCGCGGGCTACGGCTCCCCGACGCGACCGGCTAGCCTCTTCCCGCCATGACTTCGCGTGAACTGACCATCGACGCCCGCTTCGCGGGACCGCCCCGCTCCGGCAACGGCGGGTACACGGCCGGCCGGCTCGCCGCCCACCTCGGGTCGGCGGCCGAACCCGTGAACGAGGCCGTGAGCGTGACCTTGCGCCAGCCGCCGCCGCTCGACCTGTCGATGCGCGTGGTGTCCGACGCCAAGGAGGCCCGGTTGACGAGCGGCGACGTGGTGATCGCGACAGCCACTCGAGGCCGCTTCGCGCAAGACCCGGTCGCGCCCGTTGAGGCGAGGGTCGCCGAGCAGGCTCAGTCGACGTACAGGGGGTTCGCCAACCACCCCTTCCCCGGCTGTTTCAGCTGCGGGCCGGACCGCGAGCTGGGCGACGCGCTGCGGCTGGCGCCGGGACTCGTCGAGCCGGGGAGGACCGCCTGCATCTGGGTGCCGGACCCCTCACTCGCCGCCGAGCCGGCTGCGGAGGCTGCGGCGATCGAGTTCGTGTGGGCCGCCTTGGACTGCCCCGGAGGCTGGACGTCCGACCTCGATGCGCGACCGCTCGTGCTGGGCCGCATCACGGCGACCTCCGACCGCCCTGCGCGGCTCGGCCGGCCGCATGTCGTGGTCGGTGAGCTGGTGGGCGAGGAGGGCCGCAAGACGTTCACGGCCACCGCGGTCTACGACGACACCGGCCACGTCGTGGGCCGCGCAGAGCACGTGTGGATCGCCGTGGACGCCGCGGCCTTCGCGCCGTGACCGACGCTCCGTGGTGGCGCGACGCCGTCTGCTATCAGGTCTATGTCCGCAGCTTCGCGGACGCGGACGGCGACGGGCTCGGTGACCTGGCGGGAGTCCGGTCCCGGCTCCCGTACCTGGCCGGGCTCGGTGTCGACGCGGTGTGGCTGACCCCGTTCTACCGCTCGCCACAACGCGACCACGGGTACGACGTGGCCGACCACCGCGACGTCGACGGCCTGTTCGGCACCCTGGCCGACTTCGACGCGATGCTCGGCACGGCGCATGAGCTGGGGCTGAGGGTCATCATCGACATCGTCCCCAACCACACGTCCGACGACCACGCATGGTTCCAGGAGGCGCTGGCCGCCGGGCCCGGCAGCGCGGCCCGCGACCGCTACCTCTTCCGCAACGGTCGCGGTAGAGGCGGGTCACTGCCGCCGAACAACTGGAGATCCGTGTTCGGCGGCCCGGCATGGACCCGGCTGCCCGAGGGTTCGGACCGCGAGTGGTACCTGCACCTGTTCGACTCGACGCAGCCGGACCTGAACTGGCGCAACGGCGAGGTGGTCGGGGAGTTCGAGTCGATCCTGCGCTTCTGGCTCGACCGGGGGGTGGACGGTTTCCGCATCGATGTCGCCCACGGCCTCTTCAAGGCGGCGGGTCTTCCCGACGGCACGTCGCGGGGACTGGTCACGGCGTTTTGGAACCAGCCGGAGGTGCACCACGTCTACCGCCGCTGGCACCGGGTGCTCGCGGAGTACGACGGCGACCGGATGGCCATCGCCGAAGCCTGGGCGCCCGACGCGGAGGCGATGGCCCAGTACATCCGGCGCGACGAGCTGCAACAGGCGTTCAACTTCCGCTGGCTGGAGGCCGCCTGGTCGGCCGCCGCCTTCCGCCGCGTCATCGAGGAGACGTTCGCCGCTGTCGACCCCGTCGGGGCCTCGCCGACGTGGGTGCTGTCCAACCACGACGTCGTGCGCGAGGTGACCCGGTACGGCGGCGGCCGGCAGGGGCTGGAGCGCTCGAAGGCCGCCACGTTGACGATGCTGGCGATGCCGGGGTCGGCGTATCTGTACCAGGGCACCGAGCTGGGGCTGCCGCAGGTCGACGTCCCCGAAGAGGCCCGCCAAGACCCGACCTGGTTGCGCGGCGGCGGCACCGGCCGGGATGGCTGTCGGATTCCGCTGCCGTGGTCCGGCAGCGAGCCGCCGTACGGCTTCGGCCCGGGCGCGGGGGTGAAGACCTGGCTGCCGCTGCCGGCGTCGTGGGCAGAGCTCAGCGTGGCGGCGCAGGAGACAGACCCCGCCTCGACGCTGAGCTTCCTGCGCAGGGCGCTCGCCAGCCGCCGTCGAGTGTTGGCCGGGCTCGGCCAGCAGGTTCGGCTGCCCCGGGGCTCACCGGGTGTGCTCGTGATCGAGCGCGAGCCAGGGTTCACGTGTGTGCTGAACTGCGGCAGCCGCTCGCACCGGCTCGGTGCGTACGGCGACCTGCTGATCGCCTCCGCGCACGAGGACCAAGTCGCCGGCGGCGTGTTGCCTCCCGACACCGCCGCCTGGTTCACCCGCCCCTCTGCGGTCCCCGCAAACCTCTTGTCCGCGCGCCTCGGCCGACGTACGGTGAACGCACACGAGAAGGGAGGTGGTCCGACAGATGTGTTCTCAACGGACTTGTGAGGTGGCTAGCCGCTAGGCGGCCCACAACATCGGACGGCGTAGCGAATTCCCGTTAGCTACCCGGGCCCGCGGGTGTCGGAACCAGTCCATCCGGCCGTGGCAACCATGCCACGCCAGCCTGCGGGCTCCGCCGTACCCACCGCCAAACGCCAGTGGAAGCGCAGACGAGCCGCCCGCTCTCGATTCGTCTGTGACCACCTAGCACACAACCCCCTCGAATCCGCAGACGAACCGGCCGGCTCAACATTCGTCTGCGATCACCCAGCACGCAACACCCGCCAAACCGCAGACGAACCCGCGAGGGTGAGGCAGCCGAGCACCCGGCAGCCCTCGGCACACGCACCGGCTCGGTAGATTCGCCGGTATGACGACCGAGCACTCCCGCGACATCGCGTCCTGGCGGCGTGAGTACGAAGACCATGGACTCACCGAGGCCGACCTGCCCGCCGACCCGATCGACGGCTTCAGGGCCTGGCTGAGTGCAGCGGGGACGGCCGGCCTGCACGAGCCCAACGCGATGGTCGTCTCCACGGTCGACCCGACCGGCGCGCCCTCGTCGCGGATGGTGCTGCTCAAGAGCGTGGACGCGCGCGGCTTCGTCTTCTACACCAACTTCGAGTCCCGCAAGGCGACCGAGCTGGTCGGCAATCCGAGGTGCTCGCTGCTCGTTCCCTGGCACCCGCTCGAACGCCAGATCCGCGTCGAGGGCGTCGCGACGAGGACCAAAGATGCCGAGTCCGACGCGTACTTCCGAACCCGTCCGCGCGGCGCCCAGCTCGGTGCCTGGGCGTCTCCGCAGTCACAGCCCGTTCCAAGCCGGGAGTACCTCCAGGAGCGCTATGCCCACGAGGTCGACCGCTTCGAGGGCGTCGACATGGTGCCGCGGCCACCGCAGTGGGGCGGCTTCGTGGTGAGGCCCCACCTCATCGAGTTCTGGCAGGGCCGCCCTGGCCGCATGCACGACCGGGTCCAGTTCGTCCGAGCCGACGACTCGACATGGGTGGTCGAGCGGCTCGCTCCCTAGCAGGGCGTCCGACCGGCAACACGGCCTAGCGGCGTGGCCGCCAGCGCCGTCCGGTTGAATGTCTCGCAGCAGGACAACCCGAGCCGAGGAGTCGCGCATGGTCGAGGTCCACCACGGGCTCGAGGGGGTTGTCGCCTTCGAGACCGAGATCGCCGAGCCTGACAAGGCGGGGTCCGCGCTGCGCTACCGGGGGATCGACATCGAGGATCTGGTCGGCCGGGTGCCGTTCTCGAAGGTGTGGGGACTCCTGGTCGACGGCAGTTTCGAACCGGGTCTGCCTCCCGCCGAGCCCTTTCCCATCCCGGTGCGCTCCGGCGACATCCGCGTCGACGTGCAGAGCGCCATCGCGATGGTCGCGCCGGCGTGGGGGCTGCGCCAGCTCTACGACATCGACGACGCACGCGCGCGCGACGACCTGGCGCGCACCGCTGTGATGGTGCTGTCGTACGTCGCCCAGGCGGCCCGCGGCCTCGGGCTCCCGATGGTTCCCCAGCGCGAGATCGACCAGTCCACCACGATCACCGAGCGCTTCATGCGCCGCTGGCGGGGCGAGCCCGATCCCAAGCACATCGAAGCGGTCGACGCCTACTGGACCTCAGCGGCCGAGCACGGAATGAACGCCTCTACCTTCACGGCCCGGGTGGTGGCTTCGACGGGCGCGGACGTCGCAGCCAGCCTCTCGGCGGCCGTCGGCGCCATGTCTGGGCCGCTGCATGGCGGGGCGCCGTCTCGAGTGCTGCACATGATCGAGGAGGTCGAGCAGCGAGGCGATGCGGCGTCGTACGTCAAAGAGCTCCTCGACGCCGGCGAACGGCTGATGGGCTTCGGCCACCGGGTCTACCGGGCCGAGGACCCGCGCGCCCGGGTGCTGCGACGTACCGCCCGAGAGCTGGACGCCCCCCGCTACGAGGTCGCTGTGGCGCTGGAGAAGGCCGCCCTTGAGGAGCTGCGAAGCCGTCGGCCGGATCGGGTGCTGGAGACCAACGTGGAGTTCTGGGCGGCCATCGTGTTGGACTTCGCCGAGGTGCCGCCGCACATGTTCACCTCGTTGTTCACCTGCGCCCGCACCGCGGGGTGGAGCGCGCACATCCTCGAACAGAAGCGGACCGGTCGGCTGATCCGGCCGTCGGCTCACTACACCGGCCCGCACTCGCGCCAACCCGACTCGATCGCCGGCTGGCAGCCACACTGGGCGGAAGGCTGAGCCGACCGGATGACACAGCTGCGGATCCCCGAAGACTTGCTGCCCGCCGACGGACGGTTCGGCGCCGGACCGAGCAAGGTCCGGGTCTCGGCCCTGCACGCGCTCGCTGGCACCGGCGGCTCGTACCTGGGTACGTCGCACCGGCAGGCCCCGGTGCGCAGCGTCGTCGGCCGGGTTCGCGAAGGGCTGTCTGAGCTCTTCTCGCTTCCCGACGGCTACCAGGTGGTGCTCGGAAACGGCGGCACCACGGCCTTCTGGGACATCGCCACCTTCTCGCTGATACGGGCGAAGAGCCAACACCTGTCGTTCGGTGAGTTCTCGGCCAAGTTCGCAGCGGCCGCTGCCGCGGCACCGTTCCTCACCGAACCGAGCGTGATCGAGTCCGAGCCAGGGACCCGTCCCCAACCGAGGGCCGAGACGGCAGTCGACGCCTACGCGTGGCCGCACAACGAGACGTCCACCGGGGTGATGGCCCCGGTCCGGCGGGTGGCCGGCGCCGACGAGGATGCGCTGCTGCTCGTGGACGCGACGTCGGGCGCCGGCGGCCTGCCGGTCGACGTACACGAGACCGATGTCTACTACTTCGCGCCGCAGAAGTGTTTCGCCTCCGACGGCGGACTGTGGGTCGCGCTGGTGTCGCCTCGGGCGTTGGCGCGGGTCGCGGAGCTCAAGGCCGCGGGCCGCTGGGCGCCTGCCTTCTTGGACCTGCAGACCGCGATCGACAACTCCGCCATCGACCAGACCTACAACACGCCTTCGCTGGCCACGTTGTTCCTGCTGGCCGAGCAGATCGGCTGGATCAACGGCATCGGCGGCCTCGCCGGCGCGGTCGCCCGTACGACGGACTCGTCCGCGCGACTGTACGCCTGGGCCGAGAAGTCGGAGTACGCGAGCCCGTTCGTGTCCGAACCGGCGAACCGGTCGCTGGTCGTCGGCACGGTCGACTTCGACACCTCCACCGACGCCGCCGCGATCGCCGGAACGCTGCGCGCCAACGGCGTGGTGGACGTCGAGCCGTACCGCAAGCTGGGTCGCAACCAGCTCCGGGTCGGCATGTTCCCCGCCGTCGACCCGGCCGACGTCGAAGCCCTCACGGCCTGCATCGACTACGTCGCCGAGCGCCTCTGACGCGCTGCGACATCCGAAGAGTGGCGGCGACTACGGCCCCGGGCGGGTCGGATCGTTGGGTAGGCGGCGGCACCACGATCCGACCGTGGCGTGGCCCCCGCCACATGAGAGTCGGATCGTAGGTTAGCCCTCGTCGCGCCTGCATCACCCATCATGGCCTCCTCGGAGCATCCGGAGTCGCTGTCACGGACCGGGTACCCACTTGCGCCGCATGGACGCGGCAGCTGGCGGGTCGTAGGCGAGGATGCCGACCTATTCGGACGCGCGGTGCCGACGGAAGCGCCAGATGCCGACGAGAACGACCACCGCCAGCGCCGTACCGGCACCGACGAGGGCGATCTCCGCAACGTCGCGA
>JACCUS010000510.1 GCA_013811715.1 Nocardioidaceae bacterium | reverse complement strand
CGCGAGGGGGGAGTTGAACCCCCACGCCCTTTCGGGCACACGGACCTGAACCGTGCGCGTCTGCCTATTCCGCCACCCGCGCGCAACGCCGCGGTCCGCACATCTCGCCCGTCTTCCAATTGGCCAGACCTCGCCCCACGACGACGGGTCAGCCTAACACGCCAGCCGCAGCTACAGCCGACCCGGCGGCCCCTGCCGGGAGACCGCCGAGGCCGCGCCGATCACGGCTACGGCAGGCGTTCCGGCTACCATCGAGCGCTAGGACACGTGCAGTCCGCAGACCGGCAGGCTGAGCGCGTCCGTTAGGGCGTGCAAGCAAGCAGAGAGTGAGGCGAGGTTCCAAGTGGGTGCACTCCACCGCTTCGAGCAGCGACTCGAGCACATGGTGACCGGTGCGTTCGCGAAGGCGTTCCGCAGCGCCGTACAGCCGATGGAGATCGCTGCCGCGCTGCAGCGTGAGGTCGACAACTCCGCGCAGATCCTCAGCCGCGACCGCCGGCTGGCGCCCAACACGTTCACCATCGACCTCTCGGCGATGGACTTCGATCGCTTGTCCGAGTACGGCGAGACGCTCTCACGCGAGCTGGCCTCGATGCTTCACGAGCACGCTTCGGAGCAGCACTACCTGTTCACCGGCCCCGTCAAGCTCAACTTCCAACGCACCGAAGAGCTCAGCACCGGCAGGTTCCGGGTGCGCAGCCAGGCCGCCGCCAACGTGACGCCGGTGGCCGGGCAGAGCATGACCGACACCGCAGTCCGTCGGTCGCCGATGTTCTTGGAGATCAACGGCGTCCGGCACCCGTTGGAGGCGCCCGGTGTCGTCATCGGTCGCGGCAGCAACGCCGACCTGCGCATCGACGACCCCGGCATCTCGCGTCGCCACGTCGAGTTCAGGGTGCAGCCGGGCGTCGAGGACGCCGTGGTCAGCGTCGTCGACCTCGGCTCCACCAACGGCACCACCGTCAACGGCCGACGGACTCAGCACGCGGTGCTCGCCGACGGCTCGATGGTGCAGATCGGCAGCACCCGGATCCACGTCCGGGTGCCTAACCAGCCGGCGGCACCGCACCAGCACCAAGCCCCCGAATCGCGGCCCCAACCACCTCGACAACCGCCGCGCCAGAGCGACTATGCGGAACCTCCGCCGTACCCCGGCCCGCAGCCCTATCACCCCCCTGAGCCGCCCCAGCAACCGAGGTCGCCCAACCCCTTCAGGCGCTCGCGGTCGGAGCCCAAGCCGCCGTTCAAGGTGCGACCGGGAAACGGATGACCCGGTGACCGAGCTCACGCTGACGCTGATCAAGATCGGCTTCTTGGCGCTGCTGTGGATGTTCGTGCTGTCGTCGGTGTCGGTGATCAAGTCCGACATGTTCGGCGAGCGGGCCGACCAGGCCCGCGGCGCCAAGCCGGCCAAACCCGCCAAGTCGGCCAAACCGGCCAAGCGGCGCCGCGGCGCCCCCACCCAGCTCATCATCAGCGAAGGCAGCAACGCCGGCATCACCGTGCCGCTCGAGGGAGAGCCCATTTTGCTCGGCCGCGGCACCGACGCCACGATCCGGCTTGACGACGACTACGTCTCCACCCGCCACGCCCGCTTCGTGCCGCACGGCGAGGACTGGTATGTCGAAGACCTCGGCTCGACCAACGGCACCTACATCGGCAGCGAGCGCATCACCACCCCGATGATCGTCTCGACGGGTGTGCAGGTCCGGGTGGGCAAGACCATCGCCGAGCTGAAGAAGTAGCAGATGACCCTCTCGCTGCGATTCGGCGCGGTCACCGACATCGGTCGCACGCGCAAGAAGAACGACGACTCCGGTTACGCCGGCCCCAACTTCGTGATGGTGGCCGACGGCATGGGCGGCGCGGCAGCCGGCGACCTCGCCTCCGCGGTCGCCGTACAGACCATGAGCGGTCTCGACGCACCCGCACCAGCCGACATGCTCGAAGCGCTCGGCGGGGCGGTGCAGCAGGCCAACGACAAGCTCGCCGAGCTCATCGACGAAGACCCGGCCGTCGAGGGAATGGGCACCACTGTGACCGCCGCCCTCTTCGACGGGACCCGCATCGGCGTCGCCCACCTCGGTGACTCCCGCGGCTACCTGTGGCATGACGGCGAGCTGCTGCGCATCACCGACGACCACACCTGGGTGCAGAGCCTCATCGACGAGGGCCGCATCACCGAGGACGAGGCAACAACACACTCGCACCGCTCGCTGCTGCTGAAGGTCCTCGACGGCCGTCACGACAACGTGCCGGACCTCACCCTGTACGACGTCGCGGCCGGTGACCGCATCCTCATCTGCAGCGACGGCCTCTCCGGCTTCGTCGACCACGAACGCATCGCCCGGGTGATGGCGATCGGCACCGCCGACTCTGTCGCCGCCGAGCTCACCCAGCTGGCCCTCGAGGCCGGCAGCAGCGACAACGTCACCGTGATCGTCGCCGACGTGGTCGACGAACCCGGAACGGACGCGGCGCCGCTCGTCGTCGGCTCGGCCGCGGAAGCCTCGGGGGGCGCACTCGGCAAGCTTCGCGCCTGGTCGCAACGGGACGAGGCCGACCCCGCCGAGACCCCGCCTGCCGACCCCGACGTCGACCCGGAGGAGTTGCGCTAGGCGCCACGCCCACCGGGCCGGTTCCGCGGCTTCAAACGCCTGATCGCGACGGTGGTGGTGCTGGGTGTGCTGGCGGCGCTCGGCGTGCTCGCCTACAACTGGAGCCAACAGCAGTACTACGTGGCCGCGTTCGAGGGCAAGGTCGCCATCTACCAGGGGGTGCGCGCCGACATCCCCGGGCTCGACCTGGATCACGTGTACGAGACCGAGAACCTGCTGCTGTCGGAGCTCCCCGGCTTCCGGCGCAACCAGGTGGTCGAGGGGATGACCGCCGGCAACCTCGAGGACGCACGGCAGATCGTCTCTCAGCTGGAGTCGTTCGCTCGCACCTGTGCAACCCAGGCCACCGAGAGTCCGTCACCCACCGAAGCCACCGAGACAAGGCCGAACGAGACCGCCCGGACAGAGACGCCCCCCACCGAGACCGCGTCCCCCAGGACCGAGTCCGCCACGTCGGGGCCGACGAAGGGGTCCGAGCCCACCCGCACGTCGCGTGCACAGCCCACCGGGCAGAACAGCACTCTGACGAGCCCGGACCGCACCGGCGAGGGGTCCGGCGACCGACCACGACCCACCGAGCGCACCACTCGTCCCACGGAGAAGACCGACCCCGCTGAGGCTTCCGGCCCCACCCGACCGACCGACCCCCCGGAGACCGAGCCGAGCGACACCGACGAGGAAGCCGCGGAGTGCTCGGGCGCGACCCCGGTGACGGAGACGACCCGATGAGCGTCGGCGTCGGGTCCCCGAGCCGCTTCATCAGCGCCTTCGTGCCGCGGAAACGGCGCGGGGCAGAGCTGTTCTTGTTGCTGCTCGCGCTGATGGTCGGCGTCGGGTCCTACGCCCTCGTCGGGGTCGGCACCGAGGGCGAGGTCCCGGCCGACATCCTCGGGTACGGCGGTGGACTGGTCGCGCTCGCGGTGGTCAGCCACCTCGTGGTGCGGCTGCGAGCGCCGTACGCCGACCCGGTGATCCTGCCCGCGGTCATCGCCCTCAACGGCATCGGGCTGGCGATGATCCACCGCATCGACCTCGCCCGGGTGGCCGACGACCCTGATGCCGGCACGTTCGCGACCCAGCAGCTGGTCTGGACCACCGTGTCGGTCGTCTGCTTTGCGGCGACGCTGATCGTCATCCGCGACCACCGTCGCCTGCAGGCCTTCACCTACACCCTCGGCTTCGTGGGCGTGGGGCTGCTGCTCCTCCCGCTCGTGCCGGGCCTGGGCGTCAACATCAACGGCGCCCGGATCTGGATCAGCCTCGCGGGCAT
Source organism: Nocardioidaceae bacterium (assembly GCA_013811715.1). Lineage (GTDB taxonomy): Bacteria > Actinomycetota > Actinomycetes > Propionibacteriales > Nocardioidaceae > JACCUS01. Next base: position 4,081 of record JACCUS010000510.1, on the reverse strand, counting down.
GTCGTTCCAGCCCGGCGAGATCGCGAAGATCTGCCTGGCGATCTTCTTCGCGGGCTACCTCGTCCTCAATCGCGACGCCCTCGCGCTCGCCGGCCGGCGGATCCTCGGCGTCGACCTCCCCCGCGGGCGCGACCTCGGCCCGATCCTGGCGATGTGGCTGGTCAGCCTCGGGGTGCTCGTCTTCCAGCGCGACCTCGGGTCCTCGCTGCTGTTCTTCGGCCTGTTCGTGGTGTTGCTGTACGTCGCCACCGAGCGGCGCTACTGGCTCGTCGTCGGCGCAGCCCTGTTCGCCGGCGGCGCGTACTTCGGCTACCTCGCGTTCAGCCACGTGCAGAGCCGGGTCGAGGGCTGGCTGGACCCGTACTCCGACGTCGACACCTACTACCAGATCGTGCAGGGCCAGTACGGCCTGGCCTGGGGCGGCATCCTCGGCCGCGGCTGGGGCGAGGGCAACCCAGAGCTCACGCCGTACTCCTGGACCGACTTCATCGGCACCTCGCTGGGTGAGGAGCTCGGCCTGACCGGACTGATGGCGATCATCGTCATCTACGGCATCATCGTCGAGCGGGCGCTGCGCACCGCACTGGTGTGCCGCGACCCGTTCGGGAAGCTGCTGTCGGTGGGCTTGGCCGTCGCGCTGGCGCTGCAGGTCTTCGTGGTCATCGGCGGTGTCACCAACCTGATCCCGCTGACCGGTCTGACCACGCCGTTCATGTCGTACGGCGGCTCGTCACTGGTCGCCAACTGGATCATCATGGCGCTCATCTTGCGCATCAGCCACCACTCGCGGCGGCCGCCGCCCGACCTGCGGACACCAACCGCCGACGACGAGACACAAGTGGTGAAGATGCGATGAACAAGCCCATCCGGACCCTGGCGGTCGGCTGCCTCGTGCTGTTCGCCGCGCTGCTCATCAACATCAACTATGTGCAGGTGTTCAAGGCCGCCGAGCTCAACGCCCAAGACACCAACACGCGCGCGCGGGACGCCGAGTGCTCCCGCGAGCGCGGTCCGATCCTCGTGGGCGACGAGACCATCGCCCGCTCGGTGCCGTCTCGCGACAGCTACGACTTCATCCGCCGCTACAGCCAGGCGCGGATGTACTCCCCGGTCACCGGCTACTTCTCGTGCATCTACGGCACCAGCAACATCGAGGAGTCCCAGAGCTCCGTCCTGTCCGGCACCGACGAGCGCCTGTTCGTCGACCGGGTGGTCGAGCTGGTCGGCAACGAGCAGCTCAAAGGCGGCAGCGTCTCGTTGACGATCGACGCCGAAGCCCAGCAGGCCGCCCTCGACGGCCTCAAGGCGCTGCCCGGGCGCAGCCGCGGCGCGGCGGTGGCGCTCGACCCGGAGACCGGGGCCATCTTGGCCATGGTGTCCACGCCGTCGTACAACACCAACCTGTTGGCGACCCACGGCTTCGACGAGGCCAAGCAGGCATGGGACCGGCTCAACGCGGCGGACGCCGACCCGCTGCTGAACAAGGCGACCCAGGAGATCTACCCGCCGGGCTCGACGTTCAAGCTCGTGGTGGCGGCGGCCGCGTTGAGCAACGGCTACTCCCCCGACTCGACTGTGATGGGCGGCACCTCCCTCGACCTGCCGCAGACCTCCGACGACCTCACCAACCTCGACGGCTCCGACTGCGGCGGCGAGGAGATCACGTTGACGCAGGCGCTGGCGGTCTCGTGCAACGTGTCCTTCGGCGACCTCGGTCTCAAGCTGGGCGCGGACACCCTCCAAGAGCAGGCCGAGCGGTTCGGCTTCAACGAGGACTACCTCGACGAGCTGCCGCAGGCGGTGAGCAACTTCCCCACCGAGGTGAACGAGCCCAACACTGCCCTGTCGTCGATCGGGCAGTACGAAGTGGCCTCAACTCCGCTGCAGATGGCGATGGTGGTGGCCGGCATAGCCAACGGCGGAGCGGTGATGCGCCCGTACATCGTCGACCAGGTCCGCGCGCCAGACCTCGACGTGCTCGAGGAGGCTGACCCGGAGGTGTTGCACCAGGCGGTCTCCGGCGCGGTCGCCGACGACCTCACCCAGATGATGGTCGACGTGGTCGAGACGGGCACGGGCACCGCGGTGCAGATCGAGGGCATCACCGTCGGCGGCAAGACCGGCACCGCGAACACCACCGACGACAAGTCGCCGTACGCGTGGATGGTCACCTTCGCCCCCGCGGACGACCCGCAGGTCGCGGTCGCGGTCTTCGTGGAGCGGACCGAGGTCGACCGCGAGGACATCAGCGGGAGCGGTCTCGCCGGCCCGATCGCCGTGGATGTGATGAAGGCGGTCATCGAACGGTGACGTCCATCGGCAACGGCCGCTACGAACTGGCCGAACACATCGCCTCGGGGGGGATGGGGGAGGTCTGGCGGGGTCGAGACAGCGCCCTCGGACGCACCGTCGCGGTCAAGCTGCTGCACTCCAGCCTCGCCGACGACCCCACGTTCCGCACCCGTTTCGCGACCGAGGCCCAGAACGCGGCCGCGCTGCACGACCCGCGCATCGCCACCGTCTTCGACTACGGTGACGACGTCGACCCGGCGACGGGGCGCCACACGACGTACCTCGTCATGGAGTACGTCGACGGGCGACCGCTGTCGGAGCTGATCAGCGCCGGCATCGACCCCGACCGCGCCGCCCACCTGGTGGCACAGGCCGCCGACGGGCTGGCCGTCGCCCACGCGGCCGGCATCGTGCACCGCGACGTCAAGCCGGCCAACTTCTTGGTCACCTCTGCCGACTCGCTTCTGGTCACCGACTTCGGAATCGCCCGAGCAGCCGGCGGGGCCACGTTGACCGACACCGGGATGATCATGGGCACCCCCCACTACGTCGCGCCCGAGGTGGCCGAAGGACGCGACGCCACCCCGGCCAGCGATGTCTACTCACTCGGTGTGGTGCTGTACGAGTGCCTGTCGGGTCGACGACCCTTCGCCGGTGACTCGCCGGTCGCGGTGGCGCTCGCCCACCTCCGCGACGACCCGCCGCCCCTGCCGGAGTCGGTGCCCGCCCCGATGCGCGGGCTGGTCGAGCAGGCGATGGCCAAGGACCCGGCGGCACGACCCGTCACAGCTGGCGCGTTCGCCTCCGCCCTGCGCATGGGCGGTACCGCCGCCGCAGGAGGTGCCGCGGGCGGCGCGGCAGCGGGCTTGGCGGCCGGGGGGGCACCGGCCGGCGAATCCCCGACCCAGGTGATGCCGGGTGCTCCCGGCCCGTCCACCGCGCCCTTGACGCCGGTAGCCCAGGGTGTCGATCGGCCGCGGCACCGGAGGGGATGGTGGCCCATCCTCGCAGCCAGCGCCGCGGTGCTGGCGATCGCCGTACTCGCCTTCGCGGTGGCCGGCAACGACCCCCCGGTCGACGCGACGTCCGACGACGTGACCCCAACAGAGAACGTGGGGCAGGGTCAGCCGGGCTCACCAGACGCGACCGGGTCCGACGGCGGCCCTGCGAGCACAGCTCCTCCTGAGACAACTGCGCCAACTTCGGAGCCGCCGACATCGGCGCCGTCCAGCACCGGTCCAGGCCCGCAGGGCGTGGTGGTCGACCCGGACGACTACATCGGCGCGGATGCCAAGGAGGCGGAGGAGGAGCTGGAGGCCCGCGGCCTAGACGTCACCAAGGAGACCGTCGACGGCGAGGGCGAGAAGGACACGGTGGCCGACGTCTCACCCGTCGGATCGCTGCCTCCCGATGCCGAGGTCACGCTGTTCGTCTGGCGCGGCGAAGAGGGCAACGGCGACAAGGGTCCCGACGACAAGGGTCCCGACGACAAGCCCGGCCCCGACGACAAGGTTCCCGACGACAAGCCCGGCCCCGACGACAAGGGTCCCGACGACAAGGGTCCCAATGACTAGCCCGACGCGACGGGTAAGGGGATGAGTCCGGAGCCCAACCGAATCGGGCAGGGCCGCTATGAGGTGAGCGGCGTGCTCGGCCGCGGTGGCATGGCCGAGGTGCGACGCGCCCAAGATGTTCGGCTGGGCCGGACTGTCGCCATCAAGCAGCTGCGCCCCGACCTCGCCAGCGACCCGACGTTCCAGGCCCGCTTTCAGCGCGAGGCGCAGTCGGC
>JACCUS010000504.1 GCA_013811715.1 Nocardioidaceae bacterium | reverse complement strand
AGGGCCGTTATGGTGTCGCGCTGGCGGGAGGGTCGGTACGACGTACCGCCGCCAACAGCAGCTGAGCCACGTCGAGCACCTCGACGTCGTCGGCCGCCGAGCCGCCGGCCTGCAGCTGCGTGAGCCCGTCGGACATCATCACCCGGCAGAACGGGCAGCCGGTCGCGATCTGCTTGGCACCGGTGCCGACCGCCTCAGTCGTGCGGTTGAGGTTGATGCGCTCGCCGACCTTCTCCTCCATCCACATCCGGGCGCCGCCGGCTCCGCAGCAGAAGGACCTCTGCCCGTTGCGGGGCATCTCCTTGAAGTCGGCCCCTGGTATGACCGAGAGCAGCTCGCGCGGCGGCTCGTAGACCTGGTTGTGCCGTCCCAGGTAGCAGGGGTCGTGGTAGGTGATGGTCTTGCCGGCGACGGATCCGTCAACAGGCGCAAGGGGAGTGAGCCTGCCGTTGCGGACGAGCCGGTCGAGGAGTTGGGTGTGGTGCACCACCTCAAGCTGCACGCCGAGCTGTCCGTACTCGTTCTTCAAGGTGTTGAAGCAGTGGGCGCAGGTGGCGACGACCTTGGTGGCGTTCGCCTCCTTGAAGACCTCGGCGTTCTGCATCGCCAGCTGCTGGTAGACGAACTCGTTGCCCGACCGGCGGGCGGGGTCGCCGCTGCAGGTCTCGCCGTTCCCGAGCACGGCGAAGGAGACGCCGGCCTCGTTGAGCAGCTCCGCGACGGCGCGGGTCGTCTTCTTGGCGCGGTCCTCGTAGGCACCGGCGCACCCCACCCAGAACAGCCACTCCACCTCGTCGAGGTTGTCGATGTCGACGCCGACCTGTCTGACCTCGAACGGCAGGCCGTTGGCCCAGTCCATCCGCGCGGTGGGCGCCATGTTCCAGGGGTTGCCCTTGTTCTCCAGGCCCTTGAAGAGCTGGTTGAGCTCGGTCGGGAAGCTGCTCTCCACCAGCACCTGGTAGCGCCGCATGTCCATGATGTGGTCGACGTGCTCGATGTCGACGGGGCACTGCTGGACGCAGGCGCCGCACGACGTACACGACCAAAGCACGTCCGGGTCGATCACCGCGCCGCCGGAGGGCAGCGCCGGGTCGCCCTCGGTGGCGCCGACGAGCTCGCGCCTGGCCTCGGCGTGCACAGCGTCGGGCAGGGCGTCTCGGTCCGCTTCGTCGGCAAGCAGGTACGGCGCCTTGGCGTGGGCGTGGTCGCGAAGGTTCGTGATCAGCAGCTTCGGAGACAGCGGCTTCTCCGTGTTCCAGGCCGGGCACTGCGACTGGCAGCGTCCGCACTCGGTGCAGGTGGTGAAGTCGAGCAGACCCTTCCAGGTGAAGTCCTCGACCTTGCCGACGCCGAAGGCGGTGTCCTCGTCGAGCGCTTCGATGTCCTCGAAGTCGATTGGCTTGCCGCCGGCCATCATCGGCTGCAGGCCGCCGAGCGCCGTACCACCGGACGCCTCGCGCTTGAACCAGATGTTGGGCCAGGCGGTGAACCGGTGCCAGGCCACGCCCATCGTGGTGTTCCGCGCCAGCACGATCATCCAGGTGAACGAGATGACGATCTTGAGCATGGCCACCAGGTAGATGACATTCTCCAGGGTGGCCTGCCCCAGCCCCGAGAGCGCCTCCCCGATGAAGAAGGTCAACGGGAAGTGGGTTGCGGAGGCGTCGCGCAGGCCGTACTCGGCGCCGCGCAGGGTGAGGATGCACAGCCCGATGCCGAGGATGACGCCTTCGACGAAGTACCCCTGCCACATGCGCGACCCCGAGAACCTGCTGTAGCGCGCCTTCGCGCCGGCCGGTCGGTTGAGCAGTCGGATGGCGATGAGCCCGACTATCGACACCAACATCAGCCCGGCGATGAGCTCGGTCGCCCACTCGAAGGGCGCCCAGTGCCCCACCAACGGCAGCGCGAACCCGGCGTCGAACAGCTGGCCGAACGCGTTGACCAAGGTGAAGAACAAGAACCCGAAGCCGACGAACACGAACCAGTGCAAGGCGCCGACGACGCTCCACTGGAGCATCCGGGTATGACCCAGCGTCTCCTTGAGCAGGGTGGCCCAGCGCGCAGCCTTGCGGTCACTTCGTCCGGCCGCGGGCTGGCCGGTCTTGATCACCGCCACGATCTGGCCGATGGCCCTCGCAAACATCGCGACGGCCACGATCGTGATGGCCAGCGATACGACGACCGCAAACACCTGCATGGTGGACTCCTCGCTGTGCAGATCCAGTCGCGA
>JACCUS010000494.1 GCA_013811715.1 Nocardioidaceae bacterium | reverse complement strand
CGCGCTCGATCAGTAGGTCGACGAACTCGTCGTGCCACAGGATCATCTGCGAGCCGAGGCCCATCACGAGCAGCAGCGGTTGCCCGTCACCGCGCATGTCGTACTCGATGGTGAGACCGTTCACATCCGCCTGCGACATCGCGACGACGATACTTGCCCCTAGGTTGAACGCGCGATGAGCGAGGTCCTGGCAGGTCGATACGAGCTCGGCGAATCCCTCGGCGCCGGCGGCATGGGGCGCGTCGTCACCGCCCGCGACCGGGTGCTCGACCGTACCGTCGCCGTCAAGCTCGTGCCCGTCGAACAGGCACGCAGCGCCGACCCGGCACTGGCCGCCCGGTTCGTGGCCGAAGCCCGCACTGCGGCCCGCTTCGCCCACCGCCATGTCGTCACTGTGTACGACGCCGGAGAAAGCGACGGCTACCTCTACATCGTCAGCGAGTTCATCGACGGCACGACGCTCGCCCATCGTCTGGCCGAGCGAGGACCGCTCAACGTCGACGAATCCGTGCGCATCGGCGAGCAACTGCTGAGCGCCCTTGGCGCCGCCCACGAGGCCGGAATTGTGCACCGCGACGTGAAACCCTCAAACGTGTTGCTCGACGCGAGCGGCAACGTGAAGTTGGCGGACTTCGGCATCGCCAAGCGGCTCGATGATCTCGAGGCTGCGCTGACTGCCGCCGGCGAGTTCGTCGGCACACCCCGGTACGTGGCGCCCGAGCAGGCCGCCGGAGAGCGGGCCACGGCGGCCAGCGATCTCTACGCCGTCGGCGTCGTCATGTACGAGATGCTCTCGGGTGAAGCGCCGTTCGACGCCGAGACGCCGATGGCAACGCTGCTGGCCCACCGCGATGCACCGGTCCCTGACGTCCGCCGGGTCCGTCCCGAGGTGCCGGCGGCGCTGGCGGCTGCGATCACGACGGCCATGGCCAAGCGGCCGCAGGACCGATTCGTTTCGGCCGACGAGATGCGCACCGCCGTTGCAACCTCGTCCGCATCGATCGGCGCCGATCCCACTGTGGCCGCAACGGTCGTTCCGGTCGCTGCTACGACCGCCTACTCCTCGCTCGACCCGTTGCTCGTCCCGCCGACACAGGCGTTCGCCGACGATGGCCGCGACACCAACGCCGAGCCGGGCGCCGAACGCCGTTCCGGCAACCAACTGTGGTGGTGGCTGGCCGTCGCCGCCATTCTGATCGGTGGCATCGTCGTCATCGCCCAAGCGGGGGGCGGTGACGGTGCTGGTGGCGACGGGCCGAAGTCCGGCGACTCCCAGCCTGGCAACGCCGGGCGCGGCACGTCCGGCGCCGGCACCGACGACTCATCGACGCCTGGCTCTACCGCGTCGGCGTCCACCACTCCGAAGACAACGGCTCCGCCCACCGCAGCGCCCACCGCAGCGCCCACCGCAGCGCCGACGACGGCGCCTCCGACGCCCCCGCCCACCGAAGCACCGGCCACCGACCCTGCGCCACCGTTGATCCCGGGGCTGCCCGCCGATCTCGACGGCCTGATCGACGTGCTCTCAGCTGATCCCTCGGTGATCGGCGTCAAAGGCGAGGATCTGCTGTCGAAGCTCGAGGACGTTGCCGACAAGAACGGCAACGACCAGTACGAGGCCGCCGGCAAGACCATCGAAGAGCTCGACAAGTGGGTGGAGAAGGGGGAGCTCGATCCCGGCGCCGCGGCGACGATCCGGTCGGTGCTCGCCGTGCTGGCCGAGCGGGGCAACGCCAACGGCAACGGCAAGGGCAACGACAAGGGCAACGACGACGAGGGGAACGACTGACCGTCGGGCGGGTTCGTTCATTACCATCGAGCCCGTGGGGAACGCACCGAGGGCGCTCGTGGCCATCGTCAAGCGCGAGTGCGAAACATGTCAGATGGTCACGCCCGTCCTCCAGCAGTTGCACCGTCGCGGCGGGCTCGTCGTCTACACCCAGGACGATCCAGCGTTCCCCGACGGCGTACCGGCCGTCCATGACATCGACCTGGAGGTCAGCTGGCGGGAACAGATCGACACCGTGCCCACACTGATCTGGATGAACGGCGACCGCGAGATCGAGCGAACGGTCGGCTGGTCGCGAGTCGACTGGGAACGCCTCTCGGGTGTCGACGGTCTCGGTGCCGACCTTCCGTCGGCCCGTCCTGGCTGCGGCTCGATGAGCGTCGACCCCGATCGAGTGGACGAGCTGCGGCGGCGCTTCGAGGGCGGCCGGCTGCACTCCCGCCACGTCGAGTTGGCTGACGAAGAGGACGACATCGAGGTCATGTTCCAGC
>JACCUS010000482.1 GCA_013811715.1 Nocardioidaceae bacterium | reverse complement strand
GGCGAGGTGGTGTCCTCCAGCGTCAACCCGACCCTGGTCCCGCGCGAGGCGCCCACCAAGAAGCGGGCCAAGTCCGCCTAACAGCCGCCCACCAAGGCAGAAGGCACATACCGGTCGCCCTAGCCGTCGAGGCTGTGTGCCTCCGGATGCCGTGGTTCGTACAGCAGGATGTCCTCGGCGCCCGGCACCTGGAGCATGATCGCGAGGCCGAAGCCGAAGTCCTCGATCTCGCCGCTGAACTGCGCACCTCGTCCCATAAGGACCGCGACGGTCTGCACGACGTCGTCGCACATCAGTGAGATCTCGTGGTGTTTCGTGTGGGAGTACGACTCACCCTCGTAACTGCCGGAGGTGGGATGAACGCCCACCTCGCTCGGGCCGGTCGAAGATCGGCCAGTCCGGCGTGGAGCTCGTGTCCTGCACGGATGGCCAGCCCAGGACGTCGCGCAGGAACGCTCGGGTGGCCTCGGCGTCGTCGGAGTAGATGAGTGTGTGTACGGCCTTGATCATGCCGTCAACCTATGCCCGCGACGCTCCTGCGTTACGGGTCATGATCCCGCGCACTGTGGTGAACTGCACGGCAGGTCGAGCTCGTCCCCGACCACCTGCCCCGGCAGCCGTACCACGCCGCGGCTGAGCTGCCGCTGACCGAGGCCGAGCGTCTCGTCGACGAGGTGGAGCAGGCTGCATCGGTGTTGGCCCACGAGTGGCTTCAGGCAGCGGTGACATCCCTGCCGGATGCCAGCCAGGTGTCACTCGTCGCCAACCCCGGCGTCCAGGCCCCCGCGACCGTCGCGGATGGGTTCCGGACCCACACGGCAATGCACGGCGCGGAAGGTGCGCTCTACCGTGACTGCTTCGTCGATGCCGTGGCCGCCCTCGACCTCACGACACAGGTGATAGCGGCCGACGAGCTACCGGCATCCGACGACCTGGTTCGGTCGCTGGGGTTGGCCGCCGGCAGACCGTGGCGCCGCGAGCACAAGGACGCTGCGCGCGCCGCCCTTCTGTCCCTCGCCTGAGGCGTGGCCGATGCTCGCGACGAAGACGTGCCGGCCCACGCGGTTCGGATCTGACAGCGCCTGGCGACCGCTTCCGCAGGACGCCCGTCTCGCATGACACGGTGCCGTCGTCGAACGGTGTCGAGCACGACAACTGCGTGTCATCGCGTCCGGGGACACCCCCCTCAGCGCCCGTGCCGGTCGCCCCTTCCCGAGGAGTGGCCGAGGTCAACTCCGGGTCAGGCGTCGGCAACCGCGAGCGTGGCGTCGACGCGCACCTCGTCGAGCGATGCGTCGGAGGTGAGCGTCAGCTCGCCGGTCACCCGACCTGCGGCGCGGAGGTCGTCGACCACCTGCCGCGCGTGCGCCAGCACTGCATCGGGCCCGCGCACCTCCGCGCGCTCCACCTCGGTGCGCATCGAGACCTTGGCCTGCGACTTGGCGCCGCGCACAGCGGCGAGCACGGCGGCGGCGGCGTCGAGCAGTGACGGGTTGGCGGTCGCGACGGTGCCGAGGTCGTCGCCGGTCGGCCACGGCTGCCGGTGGATGGATCCGTCCCTCCACCACGACCACACCTCTTCGGTGACGAACGGCAGGAACGGTGCCAGCATCCGCAGCTGCACCGAGAGCGCGATCGCCAACGCCGCGCGCGCCGAGGCCGCCGGCAGCTCGCCGCGACCGCCGTACGCCCGCTCCTTGACCAGCTCGAGGTAGTCGTCGCAAAACGACCAGAAGAACCGCTCGGTCCCCTCGAGCGCGGTGGTGTAGTCAAACGCCTCGAACGCGGCGGTCGCGCGACCCAGGGTGTCGTTGAGGCGGGCCAGCAGCGCCCGGTCGATCGGTTCGGTGACCGCACCTGTCGACGTCTCCACCGCCCCCAACCCGAGCACGAACTTCGAGGCGTTCAGCACCTTCATCGCCAGCCGGCGCCCGACCTTCATCTGCGCCTCGTCGAACGGCGTATCCGTGCCCGGCCGCGTCGAAGCAGCCCGCCAGCGCACCGCGTCGGAGCCGTACTTCTCGAGGATCTCCGATGGCACGACGACATTGCCCTTTGACTTGCTCATCTTCTTGCGGTCCGGGTCGACCACGAAGCCGGAGATCGCCGCGTGCGACCACGGCGCAGACCCATGCTCGAAGTGCGCCCGGACCACCGTCGCGAAGAGCCATGTGCGGATGATCTCGTGCGCCTGCGGACGCAGGTCCATCGGGAACGTCTGCGCGAACAGCTCCTCGTCCGTCTCCCAGCCACAAACGATCTGCGGCGACAGCGACGACGTGGCCCAGGTGTCCATCACGTCCGGGTCGGCCGTGAACCCCCCGGGCTTGTCCCGCTGGTCCTCGTCGTACCCCTGCGGCGCATCCGTCGAAGGGTCGACCGGCAGCGACGACTCCTGAGCGGTGATGGGCTGGTCGTAGACCGGGTCACCGTCCTCGGTCAGCCGGTACCACACCGGGAACGGCACGCCGAAGAACCGCTGCCGACTGATCAGCCAGTCGCCGTTGAGCCCGTTGACCCAGTTCTCGTAGCGGTGCCGCATGTACTCCGGCACCCACGTGATCTGCCGACCTCGGTCGATCAGGGCGTCGCGCAGCTCGGCGTCACGGCCGCCGTTACGGACGTACCACTGCCGGGTCGACACGATCTCGAGCGGCTTGGTGCCCCGCTCGTAGAACTTCACGGTGTGCGAGATCGGGCGCGGCTCGCCCTGCAGGTCACCGCTGTGCCGCAACTGCTCGACGATCGCCTCGCGGGCGCTGAAGACGGTCTTGCCGGCGAGACCCGAGTACGTCGACGCTGCAGTCCCGTTCGCCAGCCAGTCGGGAGTTTCGCGGTGGAACCGGCCGTCGCGCCCGATCACGGTGCGGGTCGGCAGCTGCAGCTCACGCCACCAGGTCACGTCGGTCGTGTCGCCGAAGGTGCAGATCATCGCGATCCCGGTGCCCTTGTCCGGCTCCGCGAGATGGTGTGCCACCACGGGCACCTCGGCACCAAAGAGCGGGGTCCGCACCGACGTACCGAACAGGGGGCGGTAACGCTCGTCGTCGGGATGGGCGACCAGCGCGACGCACGCCGGGATCAGCTCTGGGCGGGTGGTCTCGATCGACACCGGGCTGCCGTCGAGCCCGTGGAACGTCACCCGGTGGTAGGCAGCGGGGAAGTCGCGGTCCTCCAGCTCCGCCTGGGCGATCGCGGTCTGGTCGGTGACGTCCCACAGCGTCGGTGCCTCGGCGAGGTAGGCCTCACCGCGCGCCAGGTTGCGCAGGAACGCCCGCTGCGAGGCGGCGCGGGAGGCGTCGCCGATCGTGGTGTAGGTCAGCGACCAGTCGACGGACAGCCCGACCCGGCGCCAGGTGTCCTCGAACACCTTCTCGTCCTCGTGGGCCAGCTGCTCGCACAGTTCGATGAAGTTGCCGCGGCTGACCGGCAGCTGCTTCTTGGGGTCCGGCTTCTCAGGCGGCGTGAAGTGCTGGTCGTACGGCAACGACGGGTCGCAGCGGACGCCGAAGTAGTTCTGCACTCGGCGCTCGGTGGGCAGTCCGTTGTCGTCCCAGCCCATCGGGTAGAACACCTCGAGTCCCCGCATCCGCTGGAACCGGGCGACCGTGTCGGTGTGGGTGTAGGAGAACACATGACCCACGTGCAGCGAGCCCGACACCGTGGGTGGGGGAGTGTCGATCGAGAAGACCTCGGACCGGCTCTTGGTGCGGTCGAACCGGTAGGTGCCCTGCTGCTGCCATACCGGCATCCACTTGTCCTCCAGGCCCTCGAGTGCGGGCCTGTCGGGGACGTGAGTCGGAGCCGTGGTACGGCGGTCGTCGGGGTCGCCCATGGCGGTTGATCCTACGGCTCTGAGGTGTTGGCCTCCCAATGAGTTACAGCGGTGCTCCGTCGCTCCCTCCCGCCAAGACTGCGCCTCTCGGCGGGAGGAGGGGGCCACACTAGACTCCGACGCGATGCCTGAATCCCCGTCTCACGCCGCTCCATCCCACGACGCGCCGTCCCACGATGCCCCGTCGTTCGCGCAGCCGTCGTACGCCGCTGTGGAGTCCGCCCTGCTCTCCCGGTGGCCGGAGACCCGGATCGCGCCGTCGCTGGAGCGCATCCGGGCACTGTGCGACCTACTCGGCGAGCCGCAACGGGCCGCGCCGGTCGTACACCTCACCGGAACCAACGGCAAGACCTCGACCGCCCGGATGATCGACGCGCTGATCCGGGGACTCGGCCTGCGCACCGGGCGGTTCACCAGCC
>JACCUS010000459.1 GCA_013811715.1 Nocardioidaceae bacterium | reverse complement strand
CAGCAGCACTGCCGGCGTGATCCGCAGTGCTGCCAGGTCGTCGAAGACGCCCGCGAACGACCCGACGTCGAGCAGCTGCACGGAGACACCCACGAGCAGCAGGGCCACGGCCGGACCGATGAGCAGGCCGGCCGCCACGGTGCCGAGCAGGCCGAACAGCACCCGCCACGGTCGGTAGGTCCAGGTGCACAGGATCCGGTGGTACGGCTCGGGCTCCCGATGCGGGTACGGCGGGGGTGGTGCCGGCCACGGTGCCGGCCATGGTGACGGTGGTACCGGTTGATCCGGCCCGGGGCGCCAGGCCGCGGTCATCGCGGGTCGGTCGCGATCACGTCCTGCAGCCGCGCGAGCGTCCGCTCGCGGCCGAGCAGCTCGACCGACTCGAACAACGGCGGCGAGATCCGCCGACCGGTGACGGCGACCCGGACCGGGCCGAACGCGTGCCGCGGTTTGAGTCCCATCTGCTCGACCAGCCGGGCACGCAACGCCTGTTCGATCGCCTCGGTCGACCAGTCGGCGAGCCCGGACAACACGTCGTATGCGGCCTGCACCACCCGCAGCCCGTCGTCGGTCAGCACCTTCGCCTGGTCGTCGGCATCGACCCGGAACCGGTCGTCGGTCACGAACAGGAACCCGAGCATCGGAACCGCCTCCGCGAGCGTCACCATGCGCTCCTGTGCCAACGGCGCCGCGGCGCGCAGAGTGGCCAGCTGGTCCTCGGTCACCTCGGCGCCGAGCAGCTGGGCGGACTGCAGGAACGGCACCATCCGCTCGGCCAGGTCGTCGGTGGAGAGCAGACGCAGGTGCGCCGCGTTGATCGCCTCGCACTTCTTCAGGTCGAAGCGGGCCGGGTTCGGGTTGACCCGTTCGATCCGGAAGGCCACGACCATCTCGGCGAGCGAGAAGATGTCACGATCTTCGGCGATGGCCCACCCGAGCAGCGCGAGGTAGTTGAGCAATCCCTCGGGGAGGAAGCCGCGATCGCGGTAAGCCAGCAGGTTCGACTCGGGATCGCGCTTGGACAGCTTGCGGTTGCCTTCACCCATGACGTAGGGCAGATGGCCGAACACCGGCGGCGTGCCATCGCCGACCCCGATCGCACCGAGTGCGTCATAGAGCGCGATCTGCCTCGGCGTCGACGACAGCAGGTCCTCGCCGCGGAGCACGTGCGTGATGCCCATCAGGGCGTCGTCGACCGGGTTCACCAGCGTGTAGAGCGGGTGCCCGTTGCCGCGCACGAGCACGAAGTCAGGGACGTGCTCGGACTGAAAGCTGATCTCGCCGCGCACCAGGTCGTGGAACGTGATGGTGTCGTCGGGCATCCGCAGCCGCAGCACCGGTTGGCGGCCTTTATCTCGGTACGCCGAGACCTGCGCGGCGCTGAGCGCACGGCAGTAACCGTCGTACCCGGGCGGACGGCCCTCGGCCCGGGCCTGGTCGCGCCGCGTGTCGAGCTCCTCAGGCGAGCAATAGCAGTGGTAGGCCTGCTCGGCCGCTTGCAACCGCGCAGCGATGTCGGCATAGATGTCGAACCGCTGCGACTGCCGGTAGGGGGCGTGTGGTCCACCGACCTCCGGCCCCTCGTCCCAGTCGAGCCCGAGCCAACGCATCAGGTCGAGCAAGAGCTGGTAGGACTCCTCGGTGTCCCGAGTGGCGTCGGTGTCCTCGATCCGGAAGACCACATTGCCGCCGTGGTGGCGGGCGAACGCCCAGTTGAACAGCGCCGTGCGGGCGAGCCCGACGTGCGGGTTGCCGGTCGGCGACGGACAGAAGCGCACCCGCAACCGTGCGTCCGGCCCACCCTCGGGGACCGGCGTGCCAGCCGTCTCAGTCATGCGAGACCACCATGTTGGTCAGGGTGCCGACGCCTTCGACCGTGACGGCGACTCGGTCCCCGGGTCGCATCGGGCCCACACCGGCCGGCGTGCCGGTCAGCAGCACGTCTCCCGGCAGCAGTGTCATCACCGACGTGACGTAGGCGATCAGTGCCGGCACGTCGAAGATCATCTGGCTGGTGCGACCGGACTGCCTGGTCTCACCGTTGAGCGTGGTGCTCAGCTCGAGGTCATCGACGGCCAGCTCG
>JACCUS010000435.1 GCA_013811715.1 Nocardioidaceae bacterium | reverse complement strand
GCTGGTCGCCGGCCCGCCGACCAGCACCGCCAACGGGGGGCTGCTGGACAGCCTGGCCGCTGGGGGCGGGCCCGCGGCCGACGTGTTCTCCACGATCAACGTCGTCGACAGCGGCGCCGGCCAGATCGCCGCCGCCTACGCGTTGGCGGCGGCAGCCTCGGGGGACCACGGCAACTACGGCGTCGACGGTGGGGAGGTAGTGCTGCCGCCCGGGCTGGCCGACCCCGACCAGTGACTCACGGACGGTGCATGCCGTTTCGGGCGCGGCGGCGTCGGCAGCCGCGGCGTGTTGATAGATTGGAACCCCGTGGACGGGCGGGTGTTCCCGCCGCACACCGATCCGGCGCGGGAGTGCGACTTTGGCTGCGACAACTCCGACCAAGCATCTGTTCGTCACCGGTGGCGTCGCCTCGTCGCTGGGCAAGGGGCTGACGGCCTCCTCGCTGGGGCGGTTGCTGAAGTCGCGGGGGCTGCGGGTGACGATGCAAAAGTTGGACCCCTATCTCAATGTCGATCCCGGCACGATGAACCCGTTCCAGCATGGCGAGGTCTTCGTTACCAACGATGGCGCTGAGACCGACCTCGACATCGGGCACTACGAACGGTTTCTCGACGTCGACCTCGGTCAACAGGCCAACGTCACGACCGGGCAGGTCTACTCAACGGTGATCGCCAAAGAACGCCGGGGTGACTACCTCGGCGACACGGTCCAGGTGATCCCGCACATCACCAACGAGATCAAGGCCCGAGTCCGGGCCATGGCCGGCCCCGACGTCGACATCGTCATCACCGAGATCGGGGGCACCGTCGGCGACATCGAGTCGCTGCCGTTCTTGGAGGCGGCGCGTCAGGTGCGCCACGACGTGGGGCGCGACAACTGCTTCTTCCTGCACGTGTCGCTGGTCCCCTACATCGGACCGTCTGGTGAGCTGAAGACCAAGCCCACCCAGCATTCGGTGGCCGCCCTGCGTTCGATCGGCATCGCCCCGGACGCCGTCGTCTGCCGCGCTGACCGGGACATCCCGGAGAGCGTGAAGCGCAAGATCTCGTTGATGTGCGACGTCGACGACGAAGCCGTGGTGGCCGCGGTCGACGCGTCGTCGATCTACGACATCCCGAAGGTCTTGCACTCTGAGGGCCTCGACGCGTACGTCGTCCGACGCCTCAATCTGCCTTTCCGCGACGTCGACTGGAGCCAGTGGGACCAGCTGCTGGAGCGGGTGCACAGCCCCGACGAGGAGGTCACGATCGCACTGGTGGGCAAGTACATCGACCTGCCGGACGCCTACCTGTCGGTCGCCGAGGCACTCCGCGCGGGCGGCTTCGCCAATCGCGCGGGGGTGAACCTCCGGTGGGTCGCGTCCGACACCTGCCAGACCCCCGAGGGTGCCGCCGCCAGTCTCAGCGACGTCGATGCCGTGTGTGTGCCTGGCGGCTTCGGCGTCCGGGGCATCGAGGGAAAGGTCGGCGCCATCCGTTACAGCCGCGAGCGCGGCATCCCCACCCTGGGTCTGTGCCTCGGACTGCAGTGCATGGTGATCGAGTACGCCCGCAACGTGGCGGACCTGCCGGACGCCGGCTCTTCTGAGTTCGACCCCGCGGTGGCGCAACCGGTCATCGCCACCATGGAGGAACAGCTCGACATCGTGGACGGCGCCGGTGACCTCGGGGGCACCATGCGGTTGGGCCTCTACCCGGCCGACCTCCAGGAAGGTTCGGTCGTCGCCGAGGCTTACGGCTCGCTTCGGGTCGAGGAGCGGCACCGCCACCGCTACGAGGTCAACAACAAGTTCCGGGGCGACCTCGAGGCGGCGGGGCTGGTCTTCTCGGGGCTCTCGCCCGACCGTGAGCTGGTGGAGTTCGTGGAACTGCGGCGAGACGTGCACCCCTACTTCGTCGCCACCCAGGCGCACCCGGAGCTGCGCTCACGTCCCACCCGGCCCCACCCGCTGTTCAGCGGCTTGGTGGCGGCGGCCATCGCCCGGCAGCGGGAGCTGCGTCTACCGGTCGACGAGAGCGGGCTCCGGCGGGTCCCGATGCAGGCGTCCTCCTCGCCTCCCCTTCGGATGGAGTAGGTTTCGACTGCACATCAGGTGCAGCCGGTGGCTGGGAAGAGTGAGGGACATGAAGGTCGGCGTACCGAAGGAAGTCAAGAACCACGAGTACCGGGTCGCGATCACGCCGGCCGGGGTGCACGAGCTCGCGAGCCGGGGCCACCAGGTCTACGTGGAGGAGAGCGCCGGGCTCGGGTCGTCCATCGGTGACGACGAGTACGCCGCCGAGGGCGCCACGATCTTGCCCACAGCGGACGACGTGTGGGGAACCGGTGACCTTATCTTGAAGGTCAAGGAGCCGATCGCCGAGGAGCACCACCTCATGCGCGAGGGCCAAACCCTCTTCACCTACCTGCATCTGGCGGCGTCACGGGAGTGCACCGACGCTCTGCTCAAACAGCGCGTCACCTCGATCGCCTACGAGACGGTGCAGACGTCGGACGCCGCCTTGCCGCTGTTGGCGCCGATGAGCGAGGTCGCCGGGCGGCTCGCTCCGCAGTGCGGCGCGTACCACTTGATGCGCCAGGGAGGTGGCCGCGGGGTGTTGATGGGCGGCGTCTCCGGAGTTCATGCGGCCAAGGCGGTCGTCATCGGGGCCGGGGTCTCGGGGATGAACGCGGCGGCGATCGCGCTCGGCATGCAGGCCGAGGTGCTCCTGCTCGACCGCAACATCGACCGACTGCGTGAGGCCGACCGCATCTACCAGGGCCACCTGCAAACGGTGGCGTCCAACAAGTTCGAGGTGGAGCGGGCGGTCCTCGACGCCGACATGGTGATCGGCGCCGTGCTGGTGCCGGGCGCCAAGGCGCCCACCTTGGTGTCGAACGAGCTGGTGTCCCGGATGAGGCCGGGGTCGGTGTTGGTCGACATCTCGATAGACCAGGGCGGGTGCTTCGAGGACTCCCGTCCCACGACCCACGCCGACCCGACGTACATGGTGCACGACTCGGTGTTCTACTGCGTGGCGAACATGCCCGGGGCGGTGCCGCACACGTCGACGTACGCGCTGACCAACGTGACGTTGCCCTACGTGGCGGCGGTGGCCGACCAGGGCTGGGAGCAGGCCATGCGCGACGACCCCTCACTCGCGCTCGGGTTGAACACCCACGCGGGCGAGGTCACCTACGCGCCGGTCGCCAATGCGCACCAGATGGAGCACCGCAGCCTCGATGAGGTGCTCGGCTGAGCACTGGCCAGGTCAACGGCGACCCGATCCGGGTCGTCCGCACCTACCTCGACCACCTGTCGGTCGAGCGCGGGCTGGCGGCCAATACCATGGCGTCGTACCGGCGCGACCTGCGCCGGTACGTCGCCTTCCTGTCCGATCGCGACCTGTCCGACGTGCAGCACGTCTCCGCCGCCGACGTCTCCGAGTTCTTGATGAGGCTGCGCGAGGGGGACTCCGAGCACCCGCCGCTGGCTTCCGGAAGCGCGGCCCGCACCTTGGTCGCCGTACGTGGCTTCCACAGGTTCGTACTGCGGGAAGGTCTGTCGACTCAGGACCCTGCGGCGCCGGTGAAGCCGCCCGCGCCGGCCAAGCGCCTTCCCAAGGCGCTGCCGCTGACCGAGGTCGAGGCCATCATCGAGGCGGCCGGGTCGGCGGGAACCACGTTGGCGATCCGGGATCGTGCCCTGCTGGAGTTCTTGTACGGGACCGGCGCACGCATCTCCGAGGCGGTCGGGCTGGACGTCGACGACCTGGACCTCGACCAGGGGGCGGTGAGGCTGACGGGGAAGGGCAGCAAGGAGCGCATCGTGCCGGTCGGGTCCTACGCGGTGGAGGCTTGTTCCGGCTATCTGATGCGGGCCCGGCCTGAGCTGGTGCGTGCGGGGAGCGGGACTGCGGCGGTCTTTCTCAACGCGCGCGGCGGCCGACTCTCGCGTCAATCGGCGTGGGCGGTGCTCGGCAGGGCCGCCGACCGGGCCGGGGTCACCGGCGAGGTGTCACCGCACACGCTGCGGCACTCGTTCGCCACTCATCTGCTCGACGGCGGCGCCGACGTCCGGGTGGTCCAGGAGCTGCTCGGGCACGCGTCGGTGACCACGACACAGGTCTACACGCTCGTCACCGTCGACCGGCTGCGCGAGGTGTACGCCACCTCCCACCCGCGCGCGCTGGCATGACCCGCGACGCCGCGGATAGAGTCGCCGCGCCGGGGCGAATTGCCGACGTATCGACAAACCGTCGGCGTAGGGTGATCGAGGTGGTGGGGGTCCGGCCGCCACATCCGCACCCGACCCAGATCCGAGACCGACGAGAGAGGCCATGACGTGAGCGAGCCGACCTTCGCAACGCCCCCGAAGACCCCTTTGGCTTACCGTGAGGCCCGAGCCGCGGCCGAGGCGCCGGCAGAGGCACCTGCGGAGGTCGTCGCCCCGCCGCCCGCTGCTCCGCCGACGATCGGTCCCACCGGCCGTCCGCTGCCGGACTTCCCCGATCCCGGCCCGATCACCGAGCACGGCAACGCGACGGTGATCACGATGTGCAACCAGAAGGGTGGCGTCGGCAAGACCACGACCGCCATCAACCTCGGCGCGGCGCTTGCAGAACTCGGCCGCAAGGTGCTGCTTGTCGACTTCGACCCGCAGGCCTCGCTGACCGTCGGCCTCGGGATCAACCCGAACTCCGTCGACGCGACCATCTACCACCTGACGATGGAGCGTGACACCCCGATTGACGAGGTGATCCTCAAGACCCGCGTCCCCGGGGTCGACCTGATCCCGTCGAACATCGACTTCGCCGGCGCCGAGATGCAGCTGATCAACGAGGTCGCCCGCGAACAGGTTCTCGCGCGGGCACTCGCCCCGACGCTTGAGACGTACGACGTCGTGCTGATCGACTGCCAACCGTCGCTGGGGCTGCTCACGGTGAACGCGCTGACGGCATCCCACGGCGTGATCGTGCCGCTCGAGTGCGAGTACTTCGCGCTGCGCGGCGTCGCGATGCTCAAGGGCACGATCGACAAGGTCCAAGACCGGCTCAACCCCGAGCTGAAGATCGTCGGGCTGCTCGGCACGATGTACGACGGCCGCACGCTGCACAGCCGAGAGGTGCTGCAGACCCTCGTCGACGGTTGGGGTGACGCTGTCTTCCACACGGTGATCCGACGTACGGTGAAGTTCTCCGAGGCGACCGTGGCGGGTGAGCCGCTCACCACCTACTCCAGCGAATCCCCAGGTGCCGACGCCTACCGGCAGCTCGCGAGGGAGGTGCTCGCGCGGTGTCACGACGCGTGAGCCTGCCCGGGGCGGACGAGCTTTTCCGCCCCACCGAGGACGCCGAGGCATACCCGGGCGAGGTGCCGGAGGCAGGCGGCACCCTGGCCGTCGTCCCGACGCCGTCGGCGGCAGAGCAACCGCCGCAAGAGCAAGAGCCTGAGCAGCCGAAGCACGCCCCGAGCGGCCGGGTGCGGCACGATGAGAAGATCACGGTCTACGTGACGGCCGACGAGCTCTTCGATCTGGAGCACACCCGGTTGACTCTGCGACGGTCGCACGGTCTGGCCGTGGATCGCGGCCGCATCGTCCGCGAGGCGATCCATCTCGTGTTAGCAGACGTGGAGGCGGCCGGCGACGACAGCGCCTTGGTACGCCGGTTGCGCGGCCGGTGAACCTCACGCTCGGAGAGGTCGGCTCAGCAGAGGCGGGCGGTGGGTTCGCCGTACACCTGGAGAACTTCGAAGGTCCCTTCGACCTGCTCGTGCAGCTCATCTCCAAGCACAAGCTCGACATCACCGAGGTCGCGCTGTCGCGGGTGACCGACGAGTTCATCGCGCACATCAAGACGTTGGGTGCCGAGAACGAGCTGGAGCAGACCACCTCGTTCCTCGTCGTGGCGGCCACACTCCTGGACTTGAAGGTCGTCCGGCTGCTGCCCTCGGCCGACGTCGAGGACGAGGACGACCTCACACTGCTCGAGGCTCGCGACCTGCTCCTGGCGCGGTTGCTTCAGTACCGGGCGTTCAAGCAGGTGGCCGCGATGATCGAGCGACAGATGACCGATGAGTCGAGGCAGGTGGCGCGCTCGGTCGGTCTGGAGGAGCGGTTCGCCAAGATGTTGCCGGAGGTCTCGATCCCGCTCGGGCTCGAGGAGTTCGCAGCCCTGGCCGCGCTGACCCTGGAGCCAAGACAAGAACCCACCTTGGGCGTGGCGCACCTGCACGCCCCCCAGGTCAGCGTTCGCGAGCAGGCCGCTGCCATCGTGGAGCGGCTCCGGCGCAGCCGCATCACCTCGTTTCGCGCACTGGTCGCCGGCTCACCGAACACCGCGACCACAGTCGCCCGGTTCCTGGCGCTGCTGGAGCTGTTCCGCGAGGGCGTGGTCGCCTTCGACCAGGTGACACCGTTGAGCGAGCTGTCCATCCGCTGGACCGGGTCGGACGAGGGCGCCGTCGATGTCGTCGACGAGTACGACGACCCGGTCGCCGAGGCTGCGGAGGTGCTCGCGGAGGAAGTCACCGAGGACGACGTCCGACGTATCGGGCAAGCCACCGACAGTCATTCACCGGCCACCCGCCGTGCAGACACAAAGGAGACGACGTGACGACCGAGACCACCGGTTCGGCGAAAGAGCTCAAGCCCGCCCTCGAGGCGGTGTTGATGGTCGCCGACGAGCCCATGGACCACCTTGTCCTCGCACAGGCGGTGGACGTGCCGCCAGCCGACGTGGAGGCCGCGCTGGCCGCGCTGTCCGACTCCTATACCGCGGAGGGCCGCGGCTTCGACCTGCGTCGGGTGGGGGCAGGCTGGCGGTTCTACTCGCGTGCCCACTACGCCCCGATCGTCGGGCAGTTCGTCGTCGAAGGCCAACGGGCACGGCTCACCCAGGCAGCGCTTGAGACCCTCGCCGTGGTCGCGTATCGCCAGCCGATCAGCCGCGCCCGGGTGGCTGCGATCCGCGGCGTCAACGTCGACGGCGTGGTCCGGACCCTGGTGTCGCGAGGGCTCATCGAGGAGGCCGGGTACGACCCCGAGACCGGGGCCCACCTGTTCGGGACCACCGCCTACTTCCTGGAGCGGATGGGTCTGACCAGCCTCGAGGCACTGCCCGAGATCGCGCCGCTGCTGCCCGAGATGGCTCAGATCGAGGCGGAGCTCGAGCTGTCCGACGCGCCCGGGCGGGCATGACGGCCGAGCGGGCATGACGGGCGGATCGCTGCCGACAGCCGGGCCGCAGGCGGTACGGTTGCAGAAGGTGCTCGCCCAGTCCGGCGTGGCAAGCCGCCGCAAGTGCGAGACCTTGATGGCCGCAGGGCGGGTCGAGGTCGACGGTGCGGTCGTCACTCAGCTCGGTTCTCGCGTCGACCCCGAGACCGCGGTCATCCGAGTCGACGGGAAGCGGCTGCCGGTGGCCCAGCGCCACGTCTACCTGGTGGCCAACAAGCCCCGCGGCATGGTGAGCACGATGGCCGACGAGGCAGGCCGGCCGGACCTGCGCGAGCTGCTCGGCGACCGGCCCGAACGCCTCTTCCACGTCGGCCGCCTCGACACCGACACCGACGGCCTGGTCGTCCTCACCAACGATGGCGAGTTCGCCCACCGACTCGCCCATCCGTCGTACGAGCTGCAGAAGACGTACGTCGCCCAGGTGGCGGGCGTGGTCAAGCCCAGGGTGCGCCGGTCCCTGCTGGAGGGCGTGGTGCTGGAGGACGGACCGGTCGGCGTCGACGCGTTCCGCGTCGTCGGCTCGCACGGGGGGAGATCGATGGTGGAGCTCGTCATCCACGAGGGGCGCAACCACATCGTCCGTCGGCTGCTGGCCGAGGTGGGTCACCCGGTGCTGCGGTTGTCGCGCACGGCGATCGGGCCGATCGGGCTGGGGCACCTCGCCTCCGGCTCGGTGCGCGATCTGACCGCCGACGAGTTGGGCACGCTTCTCGACGCGGTCGGTCTCTAGGCCGAAGGCCGGTTTACGCTTTGTCAATGACCGGCACTGGTGAGCACAGCGCCGTCACCAGTGGACGCCTGCCAGGTCCTGTCCTGGTCGTGGGTGCGGGGTTGGTTGGCTCGTCGGTGGGGCTGGCCCTGGTGCGAGCCGGCGTCGACGTCTTCGTTAGCGATGCGGACCCGACCGTGGCGCATGTGGCGGCTTCGCGAGGGGCCGGGTCGGATTCGCCGTTGTCGGTTCAGCCCGCGGTGGTCGTGGTGGCGACGCCCCCGGACCACCTCGGCGCCGAGATCGCGGTGGCGCTGAGGACGTATCCGACTGCCGTCGTGACCGATGTGGGGAGTGTGAAGGCCAAGCCGTTGGCGGAGCTCGTCGACTCCGGTGTCGAGCTCCGCAGGTACGTCGGCGGGCATCCGATCGCGGGCAGCGAGCGGTCCGGCCCGCTCGCGGCGGCCGCCGACCTCTTCGACGGGCGCGCGTGGGCCGTTGTCCCGCGAGCCGGCTGCTC
>JACCUS010000422.1 GCA_013811715.1 Nocardioidaceae bacterium | reverse complement strand
CTCGAGCACCGGCGCCTCGGGGACGTGCTGTCCCGACTGACCTCAGACGTCGGCTCGGTCGAGGCCTTCATGGTGCGCTACCTGGCCAACGGCCTGGGTGCCGTGCTGCGCCTTGTCTTCTTCGTTGTCGCGCTGTTCTGGCTCCAGTGGGAGCTCGCGCTCGCGTCGATGATCGTTGTCCCCGTCTTCTGGTACGTGTCCACGCGGTTCGCGCGCTTCGTCAAGGACGTCTCCCGCGAACGCGCTCGCCGCGGCGGGTCGCTCGGCTCGGTCGCCGAGGAGGCGCTCTCCACCGCCCCGCTGGTGCAGGCCTACAACCGCGAGGACGAAGCCGTGGCCGCCTTCCACCGACAGACCCGCGGCATCGCCGAGTCCGAGCTGGCAGCCAGTCGGGTTCGATCGACGTTCCTGCCCGTGGTCGACCTCGCCGAGCTTGTCGGGATCCTCGTCGTCATCGGTCTCGGCACCTGGGCGTTGGCGACCGACCGGCTGACGATCGGCGGGCTGCTGGCATTTCTGACCCTCATGTCGCAGTGCTACCGACCGATCCGAGAGCTGAGCAACCTGTTGCCGACTCTCTACTCCGCGACCGCAGGGATCGAGCGGGTCGTCGAGCTGCTGCGTGAGCCGTCTCCTGCCGAGCGCCAGGGCGCCCGCGATCTGCGACGTCCTGTCGGCATCGTCGGCTTCGAGGACGTATCGGTTCGCTATCCCGGGGCTCACCGGGAGGTCTTACGGGGTGTTGAGTTCACTGCGTCACCTGGACAGGTGGTGGCCGTCGTAGGTCCGAGCGGCGCCGGGAAGTCGACGCTGGCCCGGCTGCTCACCCGCCAGGTCGAGCCGACGTCCGGCCAGGTTTTGTTGGACGGACACGACGTTCTCGACCTCACGATCCACTCGACCCGCGAGGCGGTCTGCGTGGTCCTGCAAGAGACGATGCTGCTGGACACCAGCATCCGCGACAACATCGCGTACGCCCGCCGTGAAGCCACCGCTGCAGAAGTCGAAGCCGCCGCCCGAGCCGCGGACGCCCATGACTTCATCCAGCGCCTTCCCGAGGGCTACGACACCCGGGTGGGACAACGTGGCCGTACCCTCTCGGGGGGACAGCGACAGCGGATATCGCTTGCTCGGGCGCTGCTGCGCGGCAGCCCTGTGCTCGTGTTGGACGAGCCCACCACGGGGCTCGATCCCGACAGCGCCCGCCGCGTGCTCGCGCCGCTCAGGGCCGCAGCGCGCGACCGCACCGTGCTGCTGATCACCCACGACCCGGTGGCCCTCGAGTTCGCCGATGTGGTGATCGGTCTCGAGGACGGTGCCGTCGCACCGGTCGACCCCCGCCGGCATACACCACCGACGAGGTCCGACGACCTCGCGGGGAGCCCGAGATGACCATGTCGCTGCGCCGACGCGTCAGCGGCGTTGCCGCACTCCCAGGCACCGAGATCCTCCCCGGCTACGAAGTGGTGAGTCTGATGCGGCGAGGTGGACGGTTGGACACGTACGACGTCTACAGCCGTGAGCGCGACAGCAGATGTGTCCTCAAGATCGTCCGAGACGAGCGGGCTCACGAGGCGAGCTGTCGTGACGCGCTGGTCCGCGAGGGTGTCCTGCTCCGCGACCTGACCCATCCGCACCTGGTGCGCGCCTACGAAGTGGTGGAGACCCCGCGCACGGCCATCGTGCTCGAGACGCTCAGCGGCGCCACCTTGGCAGCTCTGATCGAGGATTCGCCGCTCGCCCCCGCCGACACCGTCCTGCTCGGGCTGCAGCTGGTCTCCGTCCTCAGCTACCTGCACCGACACGGCTGGCTGCACCTGGACGTCAAGCCGTCCAACGTCGTCGTCGAGAGCGGACGCGCCATCCTGATCGACCTGAGCCTGGTCGGACAGCCTGGCGACGGCCGAGCCTATGCGGGGACGAGCGGCTACCTGTGCCCGGAGCAGGCCCGTGGTCGCGACCTCTCGGCGGCCTGCGATGTCTTCGGTCTCGGGGTGACCCTCGGTGAGTCGCTCACCGGCTCCCTGCCGTACGGCGAGGAAGGTCACTGGGACCGCGGCAGCGCGCCGCGTCGCCCGGGGCGAGCATTCCGCCGGCGGCTGAGCGAGGCTCCGAAGCCGATGGCCGACCTCGTCGGTGCCTGCATCGACCCCGACCCGCTGCGCCGGCCACACCTGGACGAGGTGCGGACCGTACTTCAGGCTCTGCAACCGCACGGCTGATCGCAGGCTGAGACTCCTGTGCTTGCCGATGGGTCAGCCCCGCTGCGCCGGGACGTGTTCCCGCAGGGGTGCGGTGAGCGGTAACAGCTCAGCGCGCGAGCCTGCCGTACGCGTTTGACGCCACCTGGCGGCGAACGCCGCGCTCAGAGCGCCCATGCCGTACGTCTTCCGACACCCGGCGGCAAACGACACGCTCAGAGCGCCCATGCCGTACGTCTTCCGACACCCGGCGGCAGACGGCCGGGAGGCGTAGTCTCGTTCGCGACTTCCGGAAAGGACCCCGCTCATGAGCCACGACTCCAGCCGTGCACTGAACAGCGACGACCTCGAGCGCTTCACCAAGCAGTTCGCGTCGAACCCGGCGTACCGGCTGGCGCAGAACGCTGTCACCAGC
>JACCUS010000387.1 GCA_013811715.1 Nocardioidaceae bacterium | reverse complement strand
CGGGGGGGATAAGCTCGAGGTCGTTGTCGTTGTTGAGCCAGGTCGACTTGACCCCGATGCTGCCCAACACCTCGAGGATGCGGTGCACCTCCTCGATCCGGGCGACCCGGCGAAGCGTCGTCCGGCCCTTGTTGAGCAGCGAGGCGCACAACAGGGCGACCCCGGCGTTCTTGCTCGACTTCACGTCGATCGACCCAGACAACGTGGTGCCGCCGGCTACTCGAAGGTGCATCGGTCCGGAGATGCCGAGCGAGACGATCTCGGAGTCGAGCGCCTCGCCGATCCTCGCCAACATCTCCAGGCTGAGGTTCTGGTGGCCGCGCTCGATCCGGTTGACCGCGCTCTGGCTGGTGCCGAGCACGTCTGCGAGCTGGGTCTGGGTGTAACCGCTGTGCTTGCGAGCGTCCCGGATCAGCGTGCCGATCCGGGTCAGATAGTCCTCTCTCATGCCACCAACTTATGCCATATCTGAGATACGACCAAGGCAACGCGCCACACCATAGGCGGACATGGGCGAATCGTCCCCTGCGCGGGCGCTGCGCGTGGTCTGAGGTTGCGGGATCTCGCCCGGTGGGTCAAGGTGTGGCATTGCCTTACGCCGTGTCACACCCACATCACTTGGAGTCCCGGATGGGCGCAGCATCGTCGATCGTCTCGAACTGCCGCCCGGGCTGGCGCGGCCGCGCGGCACTGGCCGCGACCTGCGTCCTCGGTGGCACCGTGGGCCTGGTCGGTCCGGCGTCGGCGGTCGAGCAGTCCAGCCAGCGCGTCCCCACGATCGTCGCCCTCGGCGACTCCTTCTCCGCAGGAGTCGGCACCCGGAGCTACTACGGTGACTCCGGCTCGTGCCAGCGGTCGCCGTACGCCTACCCGGTGATCGACGCTGGCCGTGTCGGCGCGTCGTTGTCGTTCCGGGCGTGCTCCGGTGCCACCACCACGTCGGTGCTGAACACCCAGCTCGACACGCTGACCCCACGGACGACGTACGTGACGATCACGGTCGGCGGCAACGACGCAGGCTTCTCCCGTGTCATCACTGAGTGCGCCCAGCCGTGGTGGGCCGCGGACTGCCATGGCGCCATCGACGACAGCCGCGCCTACATCAGCGAGACCCTGCCCAGCCGGCTCGACGCCGTCTACCGGGCCATCGAGTCGAGGGCGCCGGACGCGACCGTCGTCGTTGTCGGCTACCCCCGCATCTTCATGGGGGAGGACTGCAACGCCGGCACCTGGTTCAGCCCCTCGGAGCAGACCCGGCTGAACTCCACGGCCGACCTGCTCGACACGACGACCGCCGGCCGCGCGTCGGCGTACGGCTTCGAGTTCGCCGACCCGCGCGCCACGTTCACGGGACACGCCGTGTGCGACGAGTTGGAGTGGGTCAACGGGCTGTCGGACCCGGTGAGCGAGTCCTACCACCCCAACCGCAAGGGGCAGACCGGCTACGCCAACCTCGTCGACGACTACCTCACATAGGCCCGGGCGGTCGCCGAGACAAGGTCGTACCATCATGGCTGTCCCTTCGGTGATCGAGGACCGGCTCGTCTTCACCCTCGACGACCTCGACCGGAGGTGGACGCGGGTGGCGCTGGATTGCGATGACGCGGTGGTCGGTCGTCGCCGCTTCCGTCGTACGGCGCAAGGGTGGGGCCTGGCCCTGCCGCGTCCGGAGCTGAACCGGGTGGAGTACCGGCTGGTTGTCACCGAACGCGGCGGCAGCACCGAGGTGGTCTGCGACCCCGGCAACACAGAACGCGTCGACACCGCCTTCGGGCAGCGCAGTGTCGCGTTGATGCCCGGGTACGAGCGACCGGGCTGGCTGCGGCGAGACGTGAGCGCCGGGTCGGCGTTCGAGCTTGCCGACGAAACCGGGCCGCTCGGTCGGCTGCCGGTCTCGGTGTGGTCGCCGGACGGCCTGGACGCCGAAAGGCCGGCGCCGTTGCTGGTCGCGCACGACGGGCGGGAGTACGTCGAGCGCGCGTCCCTGACCCACTACGCAGCGGCGATGTGCGCGGACGAGGTGCTGCCACCCTTCCGGATCGCGCTGCTCACTCCGGTGGACCGCGACGAGTGGTACTCGGCCAGTCGCGAGTACGTGGCGGCTGAGCTGACGGCCATCGGTCGCGTCGCCGAGTCGGTTCCGGTGCGGGGGCGGCTGGTGACGATGGGGGCCAGCCTCGGCGGGCTGACGGCGCTGCTCGTCGCGCAGGCGGGGGAGGGGCGGTTCGGCGGCGTCGTGGCGCAGTCCGGGTCGTTCTTCACCCCCGAGCTCGACGAGCAGGAGTCAACGTACCCCCACTTCGCGCGGGTGACGGAGGCAGTGGCCGCGATCGGCGAGCAGGCAGCGACGGAGCAACCGCTGATGGTCGGGATGACGTGCGGCGCGCTGGAGGAAAACTGTGCCAACAACAACGCGATGGCGGCTGTGCTGCGTGGACAAGGCCACGAGGTCACGCTGCGACCGGTCGCCGACCTGCACAACTACTCGGCCTGGCGCGACAGCCTGCACCCGACGCTGACCGAGGTGTTGCGGTCGGTCTGGGAACCGCGAGGATGAGACCGTGAGGCGCGAGCAGGTCGAGCTCCCGCTCGGTGGCCACGACCACCGGCTCACCGTCATCGCGTACGGCGACCGCGGCAGGCCGGTCCTGGTCTTCCCCAGCGAGGCCGGCCGGGCTTGGGACTTCGCGGACAACGGCATGATCGAGGCGGTGGCCGACCTCGTCGAAGCCGGCCGCGTCAGGTTCTACTGCGTCGACTCACTCGACGCCTACACCTGGTCGGACAAGTCCGCCGCCATCGACGAACGCGCCGCACGGCACCGCCTCTACACCGACTGGCTCGTCAGTGAGGTGGTTCCGATGATTCATGCGGAGACGAGGCGAGAGGCCGACCTGATGACGCTGGGGTGCAGCCTTGGCGCCTACCACGCCGTGCACCTGGCGCTCCAGCGGGCAGACCTGTTCCCGCTGGCGATCGGGCTCTCGGGCAACTACGACGTCGGCAGCTGGCACGCCTGGGGTGACCGAGGTGACGCGACATACTTCTCCAACCCCACCGACTACGTCAGCCACCTGCACGGCGACCATCTCGACTGGCTGCGCGATCGCCTCTCGCTGCTGCTCGTCTGCGGCCAGGGCCAATGGGAGACCGACCCGACCGGTTCGCTACCGTCGACGCAGACGATGGCGAGGATCGTTCAGGAGAAGGGGATCCGCTGTGAGCTCGACCTGTGGGGACACGACGTGAGCCACGACTGGCCCTGGTGGCGCCGCCAGCTCGCCCATCATCTGCCGCGCTTCTGCTGAGGAGACCCATGCCCGAACCCAGTCGCCATCTCGTCGGCCTGCTGCTCGGCACGGAGGAGGACTGGCCGCAGGCGTTCGAGGCGTTGACCCGCCGGCTCGGCACGTTCGAGCACGCCGGTCAGCCGCACGTCCTCGACACCGAGCGGGTGCGGATCGAGCCGTTCGACCTGCGCTCCAAGACCCACTACGACATCGTCATCGACCGGCTCGCCCACTGGTACTACCATCCTCGGGAGTGGCTGAAGAAGATCGCGCTGATGGACGACGTCTACCTGCTGAACTCGCCGTTCACCTTCCAGTCGATGGAGAAGCACTCGGCCTACTGCGCGCTGATCAGGCTGGGCATGAAGGTGCCCGAGACCGTCCTGGTGCCGTACAAGAACCCGGTCGACAACGTGCGGTGGGCTTACACGTCCGAGCGCTACAACGCGCCCTTCGACCTCGGCGCGATCGCCCACGAGATGGGCTATCCCCTCTACATGAAGCCCTTCGACGGTGGCGCCTGGCGCGGCGTGTCACGCATCGACGGCGACGCCGACCTGCTCGCCGCCTACGACGAGTCCGGCGAGATGCTCATGCACCTGCAGAAGGCGGTGGAGCCGTACGACGTCTTCGCGCGGTCGCTGACCATCGGCCCGGAGTCCATGGTGATGCGGTTCCGCCCGGACGAGCCGATGCACAACCGCTACGCGGTCGACCACGACTTCTTGTCGGACGCCGTCGGTCGGGAGACGGTCACGATCGCGCAGACCGTCAACGCGTTCTTCCGCTGGGAGTTCAACTCCTGCGAGATGCTGATCCAGGGCGACGATGTGCTGCCGATCGACTACGCGAACGCCTGCCCCGACGTCGCGGTGACGTCGCTGCACTACTATTTCCCCTGGGCGATGAAGACGCTGGTGAAGTGGACGGCGTTCTGCACGGCGACCAACCGGCCGGTGCGTCCGCATATCGAGCCGGCCGTGTGGTTCGCGGTCGCCGACGACCCGGAGCTGTCCTACGACGACAAGCTGGCGGCGTACCAGGCGTTGGCTGCCGACTACTTTCAGCGTGACCGCTATCAGGACTTCTGCTCCACCGCACTGCCCCACATCGACGAGATGGTGCTGGAGTGGGTCGCGTCCCCCTCCTTCGAGGAACTCCTCACCGAGACGGTCGTCTCGACGTACCCGGCCCACGAGGTGGAGACGTTCCTGGCCCACTTCCGCGGGCTGCTGGGGCTGTGGGTGGCGGACCAAGCAGGATAGGAATATGCCGCCGAGCTTCGACAGCGGGCTGACGCTCGCGGACCGCATGCGAGCGCACGCAGCCGACGATGACCATCTCTACGGGCATCTGATGCGCGCGATGGCCGACGACTGGGAGGCCGGTGGACCGGTGCGGCGGATCTGCCACGGCTGGGAGGACGCGCCGCCTGGGTCGGTCATCCAGCTCAGACTGCTCGCGGGGTTGTTCCGCATCGTGCTCACCGACCGGGCGCCCGAGCTGGTCCGCTTCTATCCGTGCCTCGGCGGAGACGCGGACCCGGCGCAGGCGTGGCCGGCGGTCCGCGAGGTGATGGCGGCCCACGTCGGCGAGCTGCACGAGGCGCTGGAGATCGCACCGCAGACCAACGAGGTAGGAAGGTCGGCGGCGCTCCTCGTCGGACTCTTCGAGGCGGTACGCCGCTCGGGCCTGTCCCGTGTCCGACTCCTCGAGCCGGGTGCGAGCGGCGGCCTCAACCTGCTGGTCGACCGGTTCCGTTTCGTCAACGCCGATTGGAGCTTCGGGCCGGTCGAGTCACCACTGGTGCTGCGCGACGCCGTCGTCGGCGACGTACGGCCGGAGGACTTCGTGATCGCCGCCAGGCGAGGCTGCGACCTGTCTCCGGTCGACACGGCGAGCCCCGATGGGCGACTGCGGCTGCGGTCGTTCGTCTGGCCGTTCCAGACTGCTAGGCACGAACGGCTGTCAGCGGCCCTCGTTGTCGCTGCGGCCCATCCCGTGGTGGTTGATCGTCACGGAGCAGGGGAGTGGCTCGAAAGGCAACTGGATCGGCGCGTCGAGGACGACGTACTCACGGTGGTCTGGCAGTCGATCACCCGGATGTACTGGCCAGCCGCGGAGGTCGCACGGGTAGGCGCGGCCATCGAAGCCGCTGCCGCGCGCATGTCGCTGGCCCATGTGGCGATGGAGTATCCAGCCGAGGGCCCGCACGTAGGCGCCGACCTCACCGTCGACGGTTACGTGATGGCCGAGGTGGCGCGGCAGGGCGGCCAAGTGCTGCTCGCCAAGGTCGGTCACCACGGCTTCCCGGTGACCCTGCACGATCCCAGCCCGGGCTGACAGCCCACCCCCGCCTCAACGGCCGTCCGCGGACTCCACCTCGGCGTCAGGACCGGGGTAGATGAGACTCTCCCGGCCGTCGGGGAACTTGACCAGGTACGGCGGTGTGCCGTCCGGGCCGCGCACCTCGAGGATCTCGCCTATCTGGTCGGAGGATCCGACCGCCTTTCCGTGAATGTGCAGCC
>JACCUS010000372.1 GCA_013811715.1 Nocardioidaceae bacterium | reverse complement strand
CCCGTGGCCTGGCGCGGGCGCGCCCCCACCGCGACCAGAAGCCGCAGGCTACGTCGGAGCCGTCGCTGATTCAGGCCGAAGATCGCCAGCACCGCAACGAGGGGAAACAGCACGGCGGGTATCTGATAGCCGGCGGGGATCCGGTCGAGCCACGACGGCTCGGCCTGGGCGCTCATCTCGGCCCGGTCGACAGCGCGGATCCGGCTGGCCACATTTGCCGGTTGCTGCCCTGTCTGCCGAGCCAGCATGGAGGCGACCGCCTCTGTCACCGAACGCCGTTGCTCGCCGTTCCACAGCAACGTTACCGCGGCGGCCAGTCTGGGGATACTCCGCTGCGCCGGCTCACCGATGCCCGCCCATGTACCGGGCGCCGCCAGGATCTCTTCGTAATCTGCGAACTGGTCGTCGGCGAGACCGACCACGCGGAAGCGCTCGTTCCCCGCCAATACAGGCAGGGTGTCACCAAACTCGGCCAGCTTCCCTCCGGACGTGTCCGTGACGACGACCTCTCCCGGACGCCGCGGCCAGCGGCCGTTCACCAGGTCATACCTGCCAGGAAACGGCCGCCGCAGCCAGTCGGTCTCGGCGTACCACGTCATCGGCGGGTCGACCGTAGCCGGCAGGACATCCGGCGAATGGAGCACCACCGCCGAGGACTGTGCGCCGCCGGACGAGGCGGCGGCCTCGACCTTTGCTACCAGGTCGATATCGCCGGGCTTCACATCCTTGAACGTGCCCAAGCTGGCGGAGTAGGCGTAGCGTCCCATCTCCTTGGCCACGACCTGGCCGCCGGACAACGACAGCGCGCTGATGGTGAGGAACAACGCCATGACCACCGCGACAACGCTGGTCAGCAGCAAAGAAGACCCGGCGAGACTGCGGCTGCGCCCGAACCTCCGAGCGAGGGTGAACGACAGCCTGAGCGGCGGTCTACTCATGGGAGGGCATCGACTGTCGCCTCGCGACGCAGCAGTTGTCCGTCGATCATCTCGTAGACCGTGTCGGCGAATTCTCTGCACATTGCATCGTGTGAGCACACGACCGCCAACGTGCCCTGGCGGCACAGATCCCTGATCAGGGCGAACAGGGCGCGAGAGTTGGTCGAATCCAGGGCGCCTGTGGGCTCGTCCGCGAGCAGGACCCGCCGCTGCCCCGCCAGGGCGCGGGCGATGCCGACCCGCTGTCGCTGTCCGCCCGACATCTGGCTCGGCATCCGATCGGCCAGATGGCGGATCCCGACCCGCTCCAATTCAATGTCGGCCTGTCGCGCCGCCTTCCCAACCGGCAGGCCCCGGACCTCCAACGGGAGCGCCACATTCTCCCGCGCGGTGAACTCGTCGATCAGCTGGTGCTCCTGGAACACCACCCCGACGGTTTCCAGCCGGTGCCGTGCCCGTTCGCTCTCGGTCAGCGATCCGACCTCGACGTCCGCGATGTGGACGGTCCCGGAATCCGCCGTGTCCAGTCCGGCAATGAGGTTGAGCAGTGTTGTCTTGCCGGACCCGCTGGCGCCGAAGACGCAGACCATCTCCCCGGCGTCTGCCGCGAGGGACACGTCTTGGACCGCCGACACGGTCTCACCCGAAGAGACGAACGACCTGCTAACCCCTCGAAGACTCAACAAGCTCGAAGACTCAACAAGCTCATCGCGGCCAGCCAACGCGGCCATTCAGCAACTCTGGTCGGTTCTCCACGAGGAGACCTCGTCGCTGTTCCACGGTGCGACGTTGTTGTCTCTGCTCGCCGCGTGGAACGTCTGGCAGTCACCGCTACCCCCCGCGTCCGAGTACGCGGCGGCAGCGAGGTTGGTCCTGTTGGCCCACGAGTCCATCTCGTCGTTCCGGTCTGAATCCGCGTCGAAGCTCCTGACGCCGCCGTCCTTAGGACGCTCACCGATCTTCCACACGTAGTCGTTGTTGCCCCACATGCAGACGTTGCCCGAGTTGCAATCTTCGAACTCCGCCTCGGCGGTCTGCACCCCGCCGACGCCCGCGGCCGCAAGCACAACCACCGCAAATACCCTCTTGAGACTCATGCCTCCACTTTCCGCCGAGCGGTTCCCCCCCCCCGGTTTGGAGAGCACCTGATGGAGACGGCCTACCAAACTCGCGGCGACTTGTCAAGTCCCCGCGAGTTTCCCCTAGAGTGCTCATGCAGCAAGGCCCCAGTGTGGTGAGCGGGGGTCGTTAGGGGACAGCCTCGAACCTGGGACTGCCCCCGAGCCGGCACAAGGCCGTGACCGAGCAGGCCGGAACCGCCACCGGTCGGTACCAAAGGGCGCAAGGGCAGTGTTCTCGTTGAGTTTGCGCGGGAGCACGCGGTGGCATCGTGACCTGCGCGGCGCTACGTTGGGCGCTTGAGCGGCTCAAGCCTGCCCGGTTTGGCCTCGACCGGTTGGCCCGTGCTTCCTGCGAGCGCGACGAGGACCACGAGGCCGGCGAGAACGGTCAGCCCGGCCGCCACACTGAGCATCGTGACGATGCCGACGACCTCAGCCAGCAGCCCGCCTACCCCGGCGCCCGACAGGCTGAGCAGCGCGCCCGACGCGCCGAGCGAGCCGAAGACTCGGCCGCGGTACTCGTCGGGGACGCCGCGCTGCACCAGCGTCTCCACCCCGACACTGGACACGACGGAGGTCGCACCGGTGAACACGGACAGCGCGACAGCCAGCGGGAGGACAGGCACGTTGTACTTCACAGCCAGGGCAGCGCCCGCGGCGACCGAGCTACAACCGATCAGGTGGCGTGGCGACAGCGTGCCGCCGTACTGTCCCACCAGCAAGGTGCCGACGATCCCGCTGGCGGCGTGGGCCGTTATCAGCCACGCGTACACCTGCGGCCCTTCACCCAGCACGTCACGCACCCAGGCGACGTCCAGAGGGTCGAGCATGGTCCCCCCGAAGGTCATCAGCCCGAGCACCACGAAGATCAACGCGATCATCCGCTCTCGACGCACGAGCCGGAGCCCCCCCAGCCAGTCCTCCCAGAATGACGCCCACGCCGACTTCGCGACGGCGGCGGTTGGATCGTCCTCAGCGGGTGACGCCCGAGCCGCACCAGGCGTGGCGATGGGCGCGATCAGCAGGGCGGCGACGACGAAGGTGGCGCAGTCGACGGCGACGACGGGTTGCAGACCGAACACGCCCAGCAATGTCCCGCCGACGGGGATCCCGATGAGACGGGCGAGGCGATTGTTCAAGGCGTTCAGCGCGTTCGCCGCGACCAGGTCCTTGTCCTCCACCAGGGCGGGGATGAGGGCGCCCTCGGCAGGCATCGAGAAGGCCGCGACCGCTGACTGCGCGGCCGCCACTGCATAGACCAGCCACAGCCAGCCACCCAGCGGGACCAACAGCAGCAGCGCCACCACCCCGGCTTGCAAGAGGTTCGAGCCGACGAGCACTCGCTTGCGGTCCCACCGATCGACGAAGACCCCCGCGACCGACCCGAGCAGGACGCCGGGCGCCAGCTCGGCGGCAATCATCCCGGCGGTCGCGACGGTCGACCCGGTCTCCGCGTAGACGAAGTAGGGCAGGGCCGCGTACAGCACCCAGTCGCCGGCGATTGACACGAGTCCGCCGAACCAGAGCAGGGAGAAGTCCCGGCGACCCAGGGCGGCCAGCATGCTCACAGGCCGGTCCCCGAAGGACCGCGGACCTCCAGCACTCGGAGAGTGTCACGCGCGAACACGACGTCGACTCCCGCGCTCCCGAGGGCGTCCTCGTGTCGGACCACCACGGCGGGCAGTCCTCCGGTCTCCACCTCGCGCGGCGGGCGGCGCGCCTTGATCCGTCGATGGCCCTTGTGGAACGCCCGCACCGTCGGGTGGGCCAGCGCCAGGCCGGCCATCGAGCAGCAGACCTCCTCGCCACAGCCTTCATCCGCAGTCGACGCACCACACGCGGGTCTCTCGCCAGTTCCGATCGGATTCGTCCACCAGGCCGAACGCCACCGCCTCCTCTCGAAGCTGCGACTGGAACAGGCGCCGGAGGACGATCTTGCCCCTGCTGAGCCGCATGGAGACCGCGTCGGCGGAGATCCCGAGTCGTGCGGCGATCTCTGCGTGGGGGGACTCATGCACGTATCGGTCGACCAGCACGTCGCGTGTCGTGGGCGGCAGGAGCGCAAGCGCGCGGTCGAGCAGGTCTATCAGCTCCGTGCGCTCGAGCTCCACCTCCACGTCCGCTTCGTCGAACGGCGAGACCGATGCCTCCATGGCGGCGTCCACGCGGGCGAGCAGGGCGACATCGCGGCCCCGCCGCCGCGCCCAACGCAGGCACACGTTGCGGGCGATCGCCGCCAACCAGCGTTCGGCGCCCGCCTCGTCGAGCAGCTTGTCGGCGCTGCGCCACGCCTCAAGCAGCGTCTCCTGGGCGAGGTCCTCGGCGGCGTCCCAGTCGCCGGAGATGGCGCCGCAGAGCCGGACCAGCCGGTGCCGCTCCGACTCGCCCCAGGGCCCGGCCTGCGTCACTTCTCGCGCCCTCCGCTCCACCGCGTCCACCTCCTCTTGCCGCGGGTCTATGAGCCATATCGCAACTCACCACCGAAAACCAACGCCGTTTGCTGGATCAGGAGCCGAACTGCGATGAACCCGCCGGTGAGGTACCGCCTGCACCCAGACGTGCAGATTGCCAGCGGCCGCGAGGTGCCGTGGGGGTAGGGTGGTCGCGCCTGACTGTCGAGCGGTCGGCCGCGGGGGGCGCGCTCCGCAGGCGGACTCGCCTTAGTTGTCGGTTTGACCACGAGAATGGTTCGTCAGCCGCCTACTGAGGTACATGTGGCCCAGCCGGGTCATCACCAGCCCCTTGCTTGCTCCATCATCTCGGTGTAGCCCTTGCCCTCGACCAGGACCGGGATGAGCCGGCCCATGAGCTTGGACCATTCGGGGTCCTCGGACATCTCCTTCTGGCCCGTCTCGTAAGCAGCGAGGCTTTCATAATCAATCTCCGCAACAATCTGGTTGAAGGCGCCGAAGCTCTCCGTCCACATCGTCGCGTTGGGCTGGCCTAGCCGGGTCGCCAAGGCGTTGATCTCCTCCGCGACAGCGAGGGCTTCGTTCCAGCCGTGCAAGTCGCGGACCGTCATGTGAATGCGATGCCGATACATGAGCTCTTCCTCTCCGTGCGCCACATGGTCGCGGCTCACACACTTGACAGCCTGCCCGATGGCGTCGTTGAGAGGCATGACCCCTTCGGGCCATTTTTCACTATCCATCCGCCAGCGACCTCGAGTCAAACGAGACCTCGAGCTCGTCGACGTCGACATCGACGATCGGCAGAAGCTCGGCCCTGCCCTGCATTTCCCAGGTCAGGGGAGGTTCTGCTCATCGCCGGGCAGTTGACCCGTCAGCAGCCTGCGCCAGCCGGCCGGCGAGGGCCCGCACCTCCGCTCGCACCTCTTCGGGACGCACCACGGTGAATGGCGCCCGCATTCCCGCGAGCTGCACGGCGTACCACCGCGGGTCGTCGGCGCTCCCCCGCAGCACACAGCTCTGCTCGTCGATGGGTTGCAGGCGGCCCAGTGTCCGGTGCGCCCACTGTGCGGCCACCTCGACCGGCGCGTCGATGCGGACCTCAATCTCGAACATCCACCCGTCAGCCAGATGTTCTTCCACGTCGCGCACCGCGTCCAGGCCAGCCGGGGGGTCGAACGACTCTCCCGTCGGGTCCGCCTGCGTCACCCGGTCGAGCCGCAGAACCCTGCGGGCGCCGGCGGAGTGCGACCAGCACAACAGGTACCACCGCCCGTGGCGCACCACGACGGCCCACGGGTCGACCACCATCTCTCGGCCCCTATCGCTGCTCGTGCGATAGCGGATCCGGACCTGGCGGCTGCTTTCGCACGCCTGCGCCAGAGCAGCTGTGAGCTCCGGGTCTGGGCTCGCGGCTGCATCGCTAGGGTTCTGGGCTCTCACGCGACGCATGGCCTCGGCAGGAGCAGCCGCGGTGGCCGGTAGCACCCGCACGATCTTGCCCAGGGCCGTGGCCGCCGGGTGATCAGCATCGACTGACCCGTGCCACCCCTGCAGCAGCGCCATCACCAGCCCCAGCGCCTCCGACGTGCTGAACATCAGCGGCGGCACCCGCGCCCCGCGCCCGATCCGGTAGCCGCCGTACGGTCCGCTCTCTGACTCGACGGGGATTCCGGCCTCACGAAGGATTCCGACATACCTGCGGGCTGCACGGTCCGAAACGCCCAGGTGCGCCGCCAACCGCTCGCCCGTGATGCCGGGCGTGCCCTGGATTAGCTCAAGCGCCAGCAAAGCGCGTGCGGTAGGGCTCACGTCGTACGACCTCGCGATCAAGTCTGTTTAAGGAAGCCGCTCGTCCG
>JACCUS010000361.1 GCA_013811715.1 Nocardioidaceae bacterium | reverse complement strand
GCAGCCACCTGGCATGGGGCGGACCTCGAAGCCCCGACCGTCTCCGAACAACTCCAGACTGTCGATCTCGATCTCCTCGGGGGGCAGCCACTCCCGAAGCTCCCGGCGGCGGGGCGTCGGTGGCACGAGTGGGGGCGCGCCTCTGTCGTTGGCCGGGAGTCGCGTTCGCACTGCAGCGAGGGACGCGGACCTGAGCCCCAGGCCCCACCGCGCGGCGTCGTGCGTCAGCGGACGTACAGGGACAGCGGCCGCGGCACAGGCTCCGCGCTCGGCGTGTGCTCGGGCAGGTACTTCTCGGTCACCATCCACGCCTTGTGCTCGAGCTCCGTCGCGGTGACCTTCGACCGGTCGGTGAACCCCGTCACCACGACCTCGAGCGCGTCGTAGACGGCGTCGTAGGTCGCCTTCTCCGCGGGCAGCCATGTCACGCCGTCGAGCCATCTCACGGTCTCCGCGTAGGCCGACGCCTCCGCCTTGATCATCGCCAGGTACGTCGGCACGGCGTCGGCCGTCGCGGCGAACTGCCGCACGTGGATGGCCTCGTGCCGAAGGAACGCCTCGGGGTACCAGTCGGGCATCGTCGTGCCGCTGAGCATCACCAGGGTGGTGTTCACGTAAACGTCGCGGCTCGAGTTGGTCCACGCCTGGTACTCGACGCCATGCAGCTTGCCGACGTCGGGCCGCTTCGCCCGGTTGCGGTCGCTGTGCGCCTTCAGGTCGCCGATCCGCACGTTGGCGAGCTGGGCGTCCTTGCCGAAGGCCGCCTTCCAGAGGGCGCGGGCCTTGAGCACGTGCGCCGGCTCGGTTGGCGCGGCCGG
The DNA here is from genome assembly GCA_013811715.1 of Nocardioidaceae bacterium. Lineage (GTDB taxonomy): Bacteria > Actinomycetota > Actinomycetes > Propionibacteriales > Nocardioidaceae > JACCUS01. Next base: position 2,217 of record JACCUS010000361.1, on the reverse strand, counting down.
CGCCTTCTTGGGCGCCGCCTTGGGCTTGCCGCCCTGCGCGACCCGGACCCCCTGCTGGACCGCCGTGTCGCCGTACGTCGTCGCGCGCGTCGCCGGATCCTCGACGACCCGCTCCGTGACGGTGCGGGCGGGGTCACCCATCGGTCGGGGTCGGTGTCGGGACGGGCACGTCCTCACGGTGGTGCCCGTCGCAGCAGCACCGACACGCCAGCCGCTCAGCCCGCGCAGCCCGGTCCTCGTCGCCTTGGTCGATCGCACCGTTGACCAGCTGCAGCTGGAGGGCCTTGGCCTGTGCGAGCGCGACCTCCGCCTCCCGCCGCTGCACCTCGAGCCCCTGCAGCTCGGCCGCGTAGCCGTCGAGTGCGTCCCCGTTGCCCAGCAGGGCCTCGACGACGACGCCCTCGGTCCGCATGACGAGGTCCCGGTGCTCGAGGAGCACGCCGGGCACCGTGTGCGACCGGCCGTGCGCGTCGGTGTGGGTCGCGGTCAGGGTCGGGTCGAACTGGATGAACTCGTCGCCCTGTCCGATCTGCACGCGCCGCACGACGTCGACGGGCACCCCATCGAGCCCGCGCACCGCGAACAGCTGCTCGAGGATCACGGCCCGGACCGCCGCCCGCTTCTGGGGCTTGACCACCTCGGCGAGGAGCGCGTCGAGCCGGGACAGTGGCACCTCGCGGCGCGACGCCCGGTCGCCGTTGAAGAACCCGACGCGCACGTCGGTGATGTGCAAGAGCGTGACGAACTGCTGGTTCATCTGCCGGAACACGAAGTTGAGCGTCCGGCTGAGGTTGATGTTCTCGATCTGGCGCTCGATGGCCACCTCCTCCTCCGTGCGCACCGTCTCCTCGTAGCTCGTGTTGACCTCGACCTCGCGCTTGGCCGACGCGCGCGCCGAGTGCTTCTCCGTGGCGTTGGTGACGTTCTTGACCGACTCCTCGCGGGCCGCGTTAGAGCTGCCCTTGATGCCGGCCTTGACCTTGGCGCTGCCCCAGCCCCAGCTCGCACTCGCCTCGGCGTCGGCGTAGTACTCCTTGGTCTTCTGGTACGACTTCTGATCCGACTGCTCCCGGGTCACCGAGGTCTCGAGGTCTGAGGCGCTCTCCCGGGTGAGAGAGTCAAGGACGCTCGACGCGGACTTCCGCGTGACCTCGCTGCCCTTGAACGACCGAATGCTGATCTTGGTGATCTCGCCCGGCAGCAGCGTAAAGGTCTTGACGATCCGGCCAGCGCCGTAGTCCCCGAGGAAGGACGTCAGCCGCAGGGACTCGACGAGGTAGAGGTGCGGGTCTGGGTCGACCGGGATCGGCACCGTCTCGACCGTGGGCTCGCCGTCGACGCCGACGCCGGGCACGACGTTGTGGCCATCGAGCACGTCAACGAGCAGCGCGTCCACCACAAGGTCGTCGAATACGCTCGAGCCCGGGACCGGCGGCGTGGCGCCGGGTGGCGGGCCGGCGATCACTCCACCGCCGATGCCAGCGCCGGCCAGCACGCCACCCCCGAGGTTCCCGACGGGAGCGACGACGCCCAGGCTGCCGAGGCCCCCCGAGCGCGTGAAGCCGCCGCGACGCAGCGCCCCAGGGTTGATACGGGGCAGGCCGGGGCGCTTCGCGACGCCGGTACGGACGTACTCCGCGAGCTCGGCGCGCAACACGTCGCGGGGGAGCTGCTGCAATTCGAGCACCGCGGTCGCCGTCGGCATCTCCGACGCCGCCTCGACGAAGATGCCGTCGTCGTCCTCGATGTCCAGCTCGATGAAGTTCTTGCCCTCGTATGACGTCGGCTCGGGTAGGTCGTAGCGCAGGACCGGCGCGACGCCGCCGGCCTCGAGCTGGATGAGCGGTGCGGACACGGGGTCCTCCTTGACGCTGAGGCCGGTCGAACGACAGCGGGAGCGTACGCCCGGGGAACGGGGGGAGTCGACGGTCGGGCGCGCGCTGTAGGTGCTCGTATTGGCGGTCGGCGTCGATCACCACCGTGCCGTCCGGGGCCACCACCCGCAACCGCTGCTACCAGTAGTACATCGTCGTGGCCGGCACCCGCACCCGAAACCGCTGACCGCCGAGGCCACGAACCTCGGCTGAGCGTTCTGCCTAGACATCCCACGGCTGCAACGTGTCAAGCGGCGGTCTGCGACGTGAGCTCCGATCGCGGGCTAAGCCAAGCGGTCGTTTCGTTGTAGGGGAGGTGGTGGCGCAGGCATCCGTGCAGGAT
>JACCUS010000355.1 GCA_013811715.1 Nocardioidaceae bacterium | reverse complement strand
CGGCTGTCAGACGTCACCTTCGTGGTGGTCGACCTAGAGACGACGGGCGGGTCGGCGGCCGCGGGCTCGTCGATCACCGAGATCGGCGCCGTGAAGGTGTGCCACGGGGAGGTGCTCGGGGAGTTCCAGACCCTGGTCAAGCCGAGCGAGCCGATCCCGCCGTTCATCTCCGTGCTGACCGGCATCACCAACTCGATGGTGGCGGGGGCGCCGCGCATCGAGTCCACGCTGCCCGCGTTCCTCGAGTTCGCCCGGGGCACGGTGCTGGTCGCCCACAACGCGCCGTTCGACGTCGGCTTCTTGCGCCACTACGCCGAGGCGATCGGGCTCGGCTGGCCGAGGTTCGAGGTGCTCGACACCGCCAAGCTGGCCCGTCGTGTCGTCACCCGCGACGACGCGCCCAACTGCAAGCTGTCCTCCCTCGCCCGGCTGTTCGGCTCCGCCACGACGCCCAGCCACCGCGCGCTGTCCGACGCCCGCGCGACGGTCGACGTGCTGCACGGCCTGGTCGAGCGACTCGGCAACCTCGGCGTGCACACCCTCGAAGAGCTGCAGACGTTCTCCTCCCGCGTCTCGGCCGCACAGCGCAAGAAGCGCCACCTCGCCGAGCAGCTGCCGCACGGGCCGGGCGTCTACCTGTTCCGCGAGTCCAGCGGCCGCGTTCTCTATGTCGGTACGTCGAAGGACGTCCGCACCCGCGTTCGTACCTACTTCACCGCCAGCGAGACTCGCTCCCGGATGGGTGAGATGGTGGGTCTGGCCACGTCGGTGCAGGGCATCGCCTGCGCGACCGCGCTCGAGGCCGAGATCCGCGAGCTGCGGCTGATCGCCGAGCACCAGCCGCGCTACAACCGCCGCTCCAAGTTCCCCGAGCGCGTCACCTGGGTCAAGCTGACCGTCGAGGTGTGGCCGCGGCTGTCGCTGGTCAAGGCGGTGCTCGACGACGGCGCCGACTACCTAGGCCCGTTCCGCTCCCGCCGCGGCGCGGAGGCTGCGGTGGCCGCCTTGCACGAGTGCTTCCCGATCCGGCAGTGCAGCGGCCGGCTGCCGAGGAAGCCGAGCCGCAGCGCCTGTGTGCTCGCCGAGATGGGCCGCTGCCTGTCGCCGTGCGACGGCTCGGCGACCGAGGTCGACTACGCGACGACGATCGACGCGCTGCGCCTCTCGCTCGATTCGAGCCCGGCGGCGGTGACAGCGGCCATCCGCACCCGGATGCAGGCGCTGGCCGGCGCCGAGCGGTACGAGGAGGCCGCCTCGCACCGCAACCGGATGACCAGCTTCCTCCGGGCGGCCGCTCGCACCCAGCGGCTGAAGGCGCTGACGGGCTGCACGGAGATCGTGGCGGCTCGACGAGGCGACTCCCGGCAGTGGGAGGTGCATGTGATCCGACACGGCAGACTGGCCGGGTCAGGCGTCATCCCTGCCGACGCCAGCGCGCGCGAGTGGACCGCAGCCCTGCGTGCAAGCTCCGACACGGTCGTCCCCGGCGCAGGTCCCGCGCCGGCGGCTACCCCCGAGGAGTCGGAGAAGATCCTGCGCTGGCTCGAGTTGCCGCTGGTCCGGCTTGTCCACGTCGAAGGAGTGTGGTCGTGCCCCGTCGACGGCGCCCAGTCCCAACAGGGCTTCCTCGACGCGGTCGAGACCTCCAGGGAGGCTCTGACGCCCTTCGACAGCCCCCGTACGTCGGCGACCGTCTCCCGCCCCGTCCGCTAAGGCCAAGATGACGACGTCAACCGGGCGATGGGCTCAACTCGCCCTCTTGACGCACGAAACCAGCCCTCAACCCACCGAGAGGGTTGAGGGCTGGTCGCTCGAGTGCTGTTCGGGTCAGAGACCTGCGCACTGCCCGGTCTTGTGCGCCGCCTCGTTGCCGTTGCCCTGAGGTGCCGGCGAGTTCTCGCGGCAAGCCAGGTTGACGTCAGCGGTGTTGTTCCGCAGCCGAATCGGACGGTCGTCAACAACATCGTTGCCAACCACTCTCAGGTTAGTTCCGGCATCGTTGCGGAACAGCCCGATCTGCCCGGTGTTACCAGCCACCACGATGTTGTTCTTTGTGGTCACTTCACACACGGCGATGGTGGCGGAGTTGTCCCGCAACATGACGTTATGGGCGACAGGCGGGTCGAGCTGGCATCCCTCCGCGCCGATGACGATGCGGTCGGTCGTCCCAGTCAAGAAGATGTTGCGAGCCAGCCGAGTGTCGATGTCTCCGATGATTCGGACGGTCTTGGCATCCGTGCCCCGGATGTTGCCGCGGACATCGGTGAACAGCGACACCAGGGTCGCTCCGGACTTCACGACGACGTTGCCCCTCACCGTCGCACCGTCGAGCGTGCAGGTCGCGCCCTCGGGGACCACCACACGCTGGTAGGTACCGGTGAGCGTCCCGTCGCACTGAGTCGTCTTCGTCGCAGCTTCAGCGGGACTCTGGGCGAATCCCAGGACTGCAACAGCGGCGGCCGCGCTGGCCAATAGTTTACGCATGTCTCTCTATGCCTCTCGATTGTGGCTGGCCTGTTTCCGGCCATGTCCAAGCGGTATGTCGCGGTAACAGGGACAATGCATTCGGAGCAGAACCCCCCATGACTTCACCCAAGATACGTCTAGATAACCCTTTTGCCAAGGGTTTAGAACTCTCATTGCGAAACTACTACTTTGCGTAATTGAAAGGCTACTTGGAGTTACGGAATACACCCTTTGATTACCCCGAAGTCGCGGATTCGCTCGGGCACCCGTAGCCTCTCGTCGTCGCTCGGCTAGGCTTCGACGACGCGACCCACCGCTGCGACGTTGTCAAGCCGGCGGCTACCCCACTCAGGAGGCACCGTGATCACCGCGATCGTGTTCATCAAGGCCGAGGTAGCCCAGATCCCCGAAGTAGCCGACCAGATCGCTGCTCTGGAAGGCGTCAGCGAGGTCTACTCGGTGACCGGCGAGATCGACCTGATCGCACTGATCCGGGTACGCCGCCATGACGACGTCGCCAGCCTGGTGCCCGACCGCATCAACAAGGTGCCTGGCGTCACCTCCACCGAGACCCATATCGCCTTCCGCGCCTACTCGACCCATGACCTCGAGGCTGCCTTTTCTTTAGGTGCAGAAGAATAGTCGCGACGCAACATTTCCGCGGCACTGTGTGAACGGCCATCGATGCTGCGGTGTTGATTGACCGGCGGGCACCGAGGTGGTGAAGGAATTGCCGCCGCTCGGGTCCCTGGCGGATTAGGCCCGCGCTGCGGCAGCGACCCAGTCGTCGAGCTTGGCCCTGGCCGCTCCGGAGTCCACGGCATCCGCGGCGCGGACGAGTCCCCCGCGCAGGCGCTGCTCCACCGAGGCGTCCTCCGCGTCGTAGGCGGCGATCCCGGCGGCGGCGTTCAGCAGTACGGCGTCGCGCACCGGCCACCGGTCACCGCCCAGCAAACGGCGCACCGCCCCGGCGTTGAAGGCGACGTCCCCGCCCTTGAGCGCTGCCGGCTCGGTCAGGGCCAACCCCAAGGCCGAGGGGTCGACCTGATGCTCGCTCACCTCATCGCCCACGATCGCCCACAGCCGCGAGGTGGTGGTCGTGGTCAGCTCGTCGAGCCCGTCGTCGCCATGGAACACGAACCCCTCGACGCCGCGCTTCGCCAACACGCCCGCGATGATCGGCGCCATCCGCCCATCCGCCACCCCGACGGCCTGGGCAGCGGGGCGTGCCGGGTTGGCCAGCGGCCCCAAGAAGTTGAAGGTGGTGGCCACGCCGAGCTCGCGACGTGCCGCCGCCGAGTGCCGCAGCGCCGCGTGGAAGACCGGCGCGAAGCAGAATGTGATGCCGACCTCGCGCGCGACCGCCTCGACGGCCGAGGGCGCGAGGTCGAGGGGGATGCCGAGCTCCTCCAGCACGTCGGCCGAACCGCACGACGACGACGCCGCCCGGTTGCCGTGCTTGACCACCGGCACTCCGGCACCGGCGGTCACCAGCGCCGCCATCGTCGAGATGTTCACGGTGTGCGCCCGGTCGCCTCCGGTGCCGACCACGTCGACGGCCCGACCGTCGTAGGACACCGGGGTGGCGAAGTCGTACATGGTGGCGACCAGGCCCTCGACCTCGTCGACCGTCTCGCCCTTGGCCCGCAGAGCGACCGCGAAGCCGGCGATCTGCGCAGGGGTCGCCTCGCCGGCCAGGATCTGGCGCATCGCCCACCCGGTCTGGTCGGCCGTGAGGTCGGTGCCGGCCATCAGGGCCGACAACACCTCGGGCCAGGTCGCCTCAGTCATGTCGGTGGTGGTCGCGCCGGATAGCACTAGCCGGTGGTGGCGACGTCGGCCGGTGGCTTCAACAGCTGCGTCACGGCCTCGGCGAGCTCGAGGGGGTCGATCGGGTGTGAGACGGCCGCCTCGGCTCGGGACCAGGTCGCCAGCCAACGGTCCTCCAGGCGGCCGGTCAGCACCAGCACGGGCGGGCAGCGGAAGATCTCGTCCTTGAGCTGGCGGCATATCCCCATCCCGCCGGCGGGCACCGCCTCTCCGTCGAGGATCGCCAGGTCGATGCCGCCGGCGTCCATCGTCGCGATCACGACCGGCTCGGTGGCGCACTCGACGTACTGGACGGCGGGCAGGTCGGGGTGCGGCCGCTTGCCCAGCGCCAACATGACCTCGGCGCGGGTGTTGGAGTCGTCGCTGTAGACCAGCAACCTCATGGGCGGTGACCTGCCTTGCTCTGCGGGGACGTCCTCTGCTGCGGCGATGCTACCGGCTCCCCGCCCTCGTCCACGCCGGAGCCGCCACCCGGCCGAGGTGCCACACTCCGAGAGTGCGCGGCCTCCGCGCGGTCGATGCGCCGGTCCTCACGTGCGGCCTCCCGCATGCTGTGCCGCACCCACTGCACGAACAAGACGCCGAAGAAGACGATCCCGATCACCTCACCCGATCCCCACAAGATGCCGCCGGCCAGGTTCTGGTCGTCGGTGGGGCTGGGCGGCCAGTCCCGGTTGGCCGAGCTGTACCACTCCCCCGCGATCAGGTCCTCCATCGTCATGATCGTGACGCCCAAGAACGCGTGGAACGGAAGCGTCGCGAAGACGGTCAACATCCGCAACGGGTAGACCACCCGACCCGGCACAGGGTCCAGCCCCAGCAGCGGCCAGAAGAACAGGCAGCCGACCACCACGAAATGCAGGTGCAGCAGATCGTGCAGGGCGGCCGAGCGCAGCGTCGCGTCGTACCAGCCGGAGAAGTACAGCGCCCACGGGCTGACGATGAAGAGCGCGAACGCGACCGGCGGGAACGCCAGCACCGCAGCCACCTTGCTGTGCAGTACGCCGAGCAGCCGGCGCCTCGCCCCGCCGGGAAGGGTGCGCAGCGCCAGTGTCACCGGGGCGCCCAACGCCAAGAAGACCGGCGCCACCATCGACAGCATCATGTGCTGCACCATGTGCATGCTCAACAGCACGGTGTCGTAGGTCGCCAGGGACGACGACGTGGCGAGGACGAGGGCGCCCAACCCCCCGACGCAGAAGCTGACCGTCCGCCAGGCCGGCCAGCGGTCCCCACGGCGCCGCAGGACACGGAGTCCGAGCAGGTAGAGCCCGGCCGCGAGCACCACCAGGAACAGCGGCACCGGCTCGAAGGCCCAGGCGGTGAAGACACGCTCAAGGGTGATGGCCGGCACCTGTTCGCCGTTGTCGGTGTGGGCCAGCAATCTCACGCCACCAAGGGTACGGAAACCGGGGGGTCGCGCTGCCGCTGGTCGGTGCCGACCGTCATAATGGCCGGGTGGCGACATCGACTTCGACGGCGATCCCCGCATCTCGGCTCTACGGCCAGCACGACCGTCCGAGCATGGTCAGCGTGGGCACGATCGTGTGGCTTGCCAGCGAGCTCATGTTCTTCGCCGCGCTGTTCGCCGCCTACTTCACGATCCGCGGTGTCGCTCCCGACCTCTGGGCGCAAGAGACCGAGAAGCTCAACGTCCCCTTCGCCGCCGTCAACACCACGGTGCTGGTGCTCAGCTCGGTGACCTGCCAGCTCGGCGTCTTCGCGGCCGAGCGCGGTCAGGTGGGACGCTCCGGCGGTGTCCTCGAAGTCGGCAAGTGGGGGCTGCGTGAGTGGTTCGTGCTCACCTATGTCATGGGCGCGTTCTTCATCGCCGGCCAGGCGTTGGAGTACGCGGCGCTGATCAGCGAGAATGTCACGATCCCGTCGTCGGCGTACGGCTCGGTCTTCTACCTCACGACCGGCTTCCACGGCATCCATGTCACGGGTGGCCTGATCGCGTTCTTGTTCGTGCTGGGCCGCACCTTCATGGCGAAGACGTTCACCCATGAGCAGGCGGTCACCTCCATCGTTGTGTCGTACTACTGGCACTTCGTCGACGTGGTCTGGATCGCCTTGTTCGCGACCATCTACCTGCTGCAGTGACCTTGGGGAGGAGGCCCTCGTGAAGTTCTGGTCCACACGTCGCCGGCACCCGCTCGCGGGTCTGGCGGTCGTGCTGCTCGGGCTGGTGGCGGCGGCGGTGGCGTACTCCGCCGTACGCCCGGCAGTGGCGGAGGAGCCGACCAGGGCGGACACCGAGCTGATCGCGGAGGGTCGTGAGCTGTTCGTCGTCGGCTGCGCGTCGTGCCACGGGCTCAACGCCGAGGGCATCGAGACCAAGTCCGGGGGCAACTACGGGCCGCCGCTGATCGGGGTGGGCGCGGCCGCCGTCGACTTCCAGGTCGGCACCGGGCGGATGCCGTTCCAGCAGCCCGGCACTCAGGCGCCGCGCAAGCAGCCGGTCTACTCCGAGGAGGAGACGGCCGCACTCGCCGCCTACGTCGCCTCCCTCGGCCCGGGCCCGGCCATCCCGTCCGAGCAGGCCTACGACACCAGCGACGCGTCCGTCGAGGAGGTCGCCCGCGGCGCGCAGTTCTTCCTCACCAACTGCACGGCCTGCCACAACTTCGCCGCCGTCGGCGGCGCGCTCCCCAACGGACGCTACGCGCCGAGCCTGCTGGGGGTCGAGGCCAAGTACATGTACGAGGCGATGCTGACCGGCCCCCAGCAGATGCCGGTCTTCTCCGACGAGGGGCTCTCCCCCCAGCAGAAGCGCGACATCATCGCCTACATCGACGTGCTCACGGATCAGCCCGCGTACGGCGGCTCCGACCTCGGCAGCCGCGGCCCGGTGACCGAGGGGCTGTGGGGTTGGCTGGTCGGAGTCGGCTCGCTCGTTGGAGCGACGGTGTGGATCGGCAATAATGGAGCACGGGCGGGAAAGAAGGGCCGATGAGCGACAACTCTGCGCACGAGCGGGCCGGGAAAGACAACCCGGAGGACTACGGCGAGCCGCACGACTCGCTCGTCCCCGCGCACCCGGCCGAGCCGATCGCCGACCCTGGTCTGCCCGAGCACGAACCGCGGCCCACCGACATCGACGAGGCTATGGAGCGGCGTGCGGAGCGGCAGGTGGCCGGCATGTTCGTCGGCGCGTCGCTGCTGCTGGTGTTGTTCGTCGTGGTCTTCTTCGCGGTCGACGACGACGCGGTGTTCATGGGCATGGGCGCCCACAACCTGGCCATCGGTCTCACGTTTGGTCTGGCGATGCTGCTCATCGGTGTCGGCGCCATCCAATGGGCCAAGAAGCTGATGTCCGACCACGAGATCGTGGAGTACCGCCACTCCGCGGAGTCCAGTCAGGCCGATCGTGAGGAGATCCTGGCGGCGGTGTCCGCCGGGGCGGAGGAGTCGGGCTTCGGTCGCCGTACTCTCGTCCGCAACAGCCTGCTGGGCAGCCTGGCGCTATTGGGGCTGCCCGCAGTCGTGCTGCTGCGCGACCTCGGCCCGCTGCCCGGCAACGTGTTGGAGCGGACCGTGTGGCGCCGCGGCGTGCGGGTCGTCGAGGACGTGTCCGGTGAGCCGATCAGGCCGTCTGACATGCAGGTGGGAGAGCTGATCAACGCCGAGCCCGGCGTCTTCTTCGAGCACGAGGGGCCGAACGGCGAGATCGTCCCGTCCCAGTACGAGGGCGCCAAGCTCAACAACGCGAAGGCCAAGGCCGCGGTGATCGTGGTGCGCATGCACCCGGACGACATCACCCCGCTTCCGTACCGGGAGAACTGGGGCGTGGAGGGCATCTTGTGCTACTCCAAGATCTGCACGCACCTGGGCTGCCCGATCAGCCTGTGGGAGCAGCAGACCCAAAATGTGCTCTGCCCGTGTCACCAGTCGACGTTCGCCCTGGCCGACAACGGCAAGGTGTTGTTCGGCCCGGCCTCGCGGTCGCTGCCGCAGCTGCCGCTCGGCGTCGACGAGGAGGGCTACCTGATCGCGA
>JACCUS010000351.1 GCA_013811715.1 Nocardioidaceae bacterium | reverse complement strand
CGTAGCCAGGTGATGTCGAGGTTGGCCTTGTCCCGCACGATCAGCTCGTCGTACCCGAACGACCGGAAGCGCTCGGTCTCGGTCCGCTCCGATCGCGGCTGGCCGGGCCGGAAGCAGCCAACGAAGTCCTGCAGATGGCTACGGCGCAGCGGACTCTGCTTGAGCGTGAAGTGCTGGTTCGTACGGAGGTCGTAGATCCACAGCCGCTCGGTCCACGGTCGCTCGGCGGCCGGCTTCTTGTCGAAAAGCAGCACGTTGGCCTTCACGACTTGGGCGTAGAAGATGCCAGTCGGCAGCCGCAGCATGGTGTGTACGTCGAAGTCGCGCAGCATCCGGCGTCGCAGCGTCTCGCCGGCACCGCCCCCGAACAGCACGTTGTCGGGGAGTACGACGGCGGCACGGCCGTTGATGTCGAGGATCGTGGCGATGTGCTGCAAGAAGTTGAGCTGCTTGTTGGAGGTGGTGACAACGAAGTCCTGCCGCTCGATCTCCCGGTCCTCGCGTACCTCCCGGCCGTCCGCGCCTACCATCGTCAGCGACGACTTCCGGCCGAACGGCGGATTGGACAGTACGACGGACTAACGCTGGCTCGGGGCGGCGATGAGCGAGTCCTTGACCTCGATCAGGGACCTGCCGTTCGGTGTGCCGATGCCGTGCAGCAGCAGGTTCATCGCCGCCAGCCGCGCAGTGCCGTCCACCAGCTCCATACCATGCACGAAGCCTTCGCGCAGGCGATCGCGTTCGGTAGGGGTGAGCGTCTCGGCGTTCTGTGCGGCGTACTCATGCGCGGCGAGCAGGAAGCCGCCGGTGCCGGCTGCCGGATCGACGACGGTGTCGCGGACCGTCGGCCGGACGCAGTTGACCATCGCCTGGATGAGGGCCCGCGGAGTGCGCCTCCCAATCCATCCCCGCGCGCTCGAGCGTCGGCTGTCAGCCGCGCGTACCGCTGGACCACCCTTTCGTCGACCGGAACCGTCGCCGTCGCGTCCAGCTGCTGCATGAGCTTCTCCCTCCGGCCTGGCCCCCAGTTCCGCTCGAACATCCCCGTGATGACCTCGGCCCGCGTCTGGGTGGCGATCACCACAGTCCTGCCCACTAGCAGGTCCCTCCAGTGCTGGACGTTGGGGTGAATCTTTCTCCTGCTGCCGTACAGGTGGCTCCATTCATCTGTGTCGAGCACGACGACGAATTCAGCAGGCATCTACGACGGTTAACTCTTGAGCGTCGCGAGGAAGTCGGCGAACTCTTCGTCAGTGAGCTCGACGCCGCCCTGCGCATCAGGGCCCGGCTTAGCCAGCTCTGCTGACCAGTCGACACCGATACCTGCGCCCCACTCCTTGGGGAGCGGGGCTGCCTCGAGGACCGGATCATCAAGACCCCGCAACTCCCCCCCTCGCGCCGCGTGATGCTTGGCCAGTGGCCGTGACCCGCTGATTGATCAGTGAAGCGACACGCTCGGCATCGACGACATGCCTCAGCGCGATCGCATTCCCCACGTCGTCTCGGATCCGAAATTGGTGATCCCTGAGGTCGACCTTTTCAAGGCGCCCCACGGCGCTCGTCACTTCGTGCGACACCGGGAGCGCAGGTCGCCATACGGCGCGCTCGGCGGTGGCAGGTCTGATCTCAAACGTTGTCTCGCGGGAGGTCGTGACCTCGATCGAGTCGGCAGACCGGTCAAGGGCGTCCAGTACCTTCAGGGCGCTCTCAGCCACCGGCTCGGGGACCCAGCCCGGTCGGTCACCGCTCGACAGAGCCTCGATGATCTCGAGAAACAGGGTCTCCGTTTCATCTTCGAGACCGACATCGATGGGGAGCACATCCGGTGGCCGTAGGCGATGTGGAGTCTGGTACTGCCATCGGAGAGGCCGGTGAGCCGTAACCGAGTCACAGCCTCGACAGAGGACTTGGTAGGACCTGGCCCGACTTGGTCGATCGAGAATCGCCCTATGCGCGTGGCCAGCTCCTGGAGCGTTCCGGCGATGCCGGCCAGTCCATCCATACCGATCTCGCCGTCGGGAAGGCCAGTGCCCGACAGCCGGAACTCGATCTCGTGCTTGGACATCGCGCCT